>DATHSU010000346.1:0-29829 GCA_035463895.1 Ignavibacteriaceae bacterium
ATACCATCTGTAACCTGAGCCTATCCTGTTCTTAATTCCCGAACGGAAAACCAGCCACGCAATTTTTAGTGTAGGATACACTGTTATACAGGTATCAAAGTTTTTTTTACCAAGCATTCTGAGATTTTTTTTAATATCAATCTCACCATCAATTTCTTTAAGAACAAGAATCTCATCAATGAAAGGATTTGACTGCGCCAGATCCTTAGTATAATCTCTCAGTAAAAAAGTTATTCTGCAATCCGGATAATGTTTTTTTATTATTTCAGCAAGCGGTAATGATAAAATTACATCGCCAATTCTATCCGATCTTATAAGAAGTAAATTTTTCGGCTTAATCATTTTCTTGATAAATACGGATTACCAATTTCAAAAAATCTCCATTTAAGTTCTTTTGATTTCGTAATTCCGATCCTTTCAGATATTCCTGTTTTACTTTTTTTCAACTTTGGCTGATCAATTAAAAATATTTTGTTTCCTGTTAGATCTGCTCCGGAATCTTTTCTTGTGAACCCGAATGCCTGACAAATTTTTCCCGGACCGTTTGTTAAGTTAATAATTTCTTTATCACTTAATTTCTTTTTACCGAATCTTCTCTTTGCCATTGTTTCAATTCCGTCAATTGGTTCAATTGCTCTTATCAAAACTGCGGTTCCGTGATCTTTTCTGCCCGTTACAACATTACAACAATGATGAACTCCATAAGTAAAGTAAACGTAAAAATATCCGCCTTCCCTGAACATTACTTCGTTTCGTTCAGTCCTGTCATTAAAAGAATGAGCTGCCTGATCAGAATTTCCATCATAAGCTTCAACTTCAACTATTCTGCCTGTCAACAATTTATCAGATTCAACCTTCACGAGTATCTTACCAAGCAAGTCCCTTGCCACCTTTAAAACAGGTCTGGAATAGAACTTTTTAGTTAATATGGTAAAGTTTTCTGTATTAAACATTATACACGGGAAAAGAAAAAGTGTGCAGATGAATCAGAGTTGATCTGGATTCATACGAATTTTAATTTCTTCAATTTTTATTTCGTAATAATCTTTTTTATCGGGATTCTTCTTTAAAAGCTTTTCATAGACAGCAATTGCTTCCTGAAATTCGCCCTGGTTAACATAAATTTTTGCAAGTGTTTCAGAAACTATCATATTACTCCCGGCAAAACTTTTTGCAGAAGGTGCGGGGCTTTCTTTCGCCTTTTGTATAGTTTCTTTTGCCTCCATAATTTCTTCATTCAATTTCTTAATTGATTCAGTAATAGGAGGCATTGATTTTAAGGAATCTTCTATTTCCTTTATAGGGGAATCCGGAACCGGTTCTTCCTTAAGATTGTCTTCCCATCTTGCTGCTTTAAAGAATGAACGCTGTTTTTTAATAGCTTCTATTTCACGAAGGTAATAATCGTAAGTTTTGGGTGAGTGAATAAGTTCGCTGCCGCGCTTAACATATTTTAACGCCTGTGAATAAAGTCCTCTTATTGTGTAGGCTTTACCCAGTAAAAAATAAGCGACAGGATATTCAGGATATTTATTTAATCCGTCATTTAAAATTTCTATAGCTTTGTCAGGATTGTTCGCTTCGATCTGATTGCTTGCTATTCTAACAAACAAAGGCGAGTTCTTATTATACTCGTAAATAAGACTAACCTTTTGATCAAATATTTGAGACGGGTTTTTCACTTATTAGCAAAGTTAGTTTTACCGTATGTATGTCTGATTGATGTTATACTCATAAAAGCGAAACCTAAAAAGAACAATATCTGGAAAGGCAGTGCGGCTAATTCCATAAAGTACAGTGAAGCAAGAATTCCAATAAAGCAATAAATAGCAAGCAGAGCTTCAATATATACGGAAAGACCAAGTTTCTTTTCCATATACTTTTTGCCGATCCATGAATCCTTGTTTGTTTCAAGATTAAACTTAGGAGTTCTGACAAATTCACTTTTCCTGTTAAGTAATCCTTCAAATACTGCGCGTGAGTTGTTTACGGCAAGTCCCATACTGCCTGCCATAAATAACGGGAAGAGAACTATTTTCTTTCGCCAGTCTTCACGTACGTCTTTTTGTGAGTAGAGATAAAACACGAAGGATGAAATAAATGCAAGAACAAAAATTGACATCATTGCAAAATACAATCCGTGTGAACCGCTGTTCTTAACAAACACCAACGGCACATTAAGAATTGCAGCCAGAAGAATGAACGGGAACACAATATTATTTGAAAGATGAAAAGTTGATTGCAGTTTTACGCGCAATGGTATTTTCGATTTCCAGACAAGCGGAAGAATTTTTTTTGCGGTTTCAATAGCGCCTTTTGTCCATCTGAACTGCTGAGATTTAAGCGCATTAATTTCAGAAGGAAGCTCTGCCGGTGAAGTAAAATCCTTTAAGAAAATAAATTTCCATCCGTTAAGCTGTGCACGGTAGCTTAAATCAAGATCTTCGGTTAATGTATCGGCATGCCAGTTACCTGCATCTTCAATACAGCATTTTCTCCATACACCGCCGGTTCCGTTAAAATTGATGAAGAAACCGGATTTATTTCTTACAGATTGCTCAATTACAAAATGCCCATCCAGAGCAAGTGCCTGTGCTCTTGTAATGATAGAATAATCACTGTTCAGATGTTCCCATCTTGTCTGCACCATTCCAATGTTATCATTATTAAAAAAGGAAAGTGTTTTGTTAAGAAAATCTTTGTGGGGTATAAAATCTGCATCAAATATTGCAATGTATTCGCCCTTTGCAATTTTCAAACCTTCTTTAAGAGCGCCGGCTTTGAAACCCTCCCTGCTGCCTCTTCTGATATGGAGAATATCGAATCCTTCTTTTTGTTTTTTCTCAACTGCTCCGGCAACAACAGAGGTGGTTTCATCTGTAGAATCATCAAGAACCTGAATTTCAAGCTTATCTTTCGGATATTCAATTCTGCAGACTGCATCAATTAATCTTTCGGCAACATACATTTCATTGTAAAGCGGAAGCTGAATTGTAACAATAGCCTCGTGGTCCATTTCGGGTCTGGGAACCGGATTATTATGCCGGTACTTCTTATGATAGTAAATCATAATAAATCCGTGAAGCCCGAAGGTAAAAAGTATTGTTAAAGATAAAAAGTAACCTATTAAAACAATGCTATCCATTTTGTTTATATGCCTATAAAAAATTTTTACCAGCCGGAAACTGTTTCTAATAAAATGTCTTCGGCTATTTTGTCTAATGCTGATTCAATTGCAGCACGGCGGTCTTCAAAAGTACCGCTTGCTGAATAATCCCCGTAATTGGAAAAGTTCTTATCAAAAATTGTCTTTCGCTGCACCAGGTCGCGGTAAACAGCTTTAACACCTATAGTAATCCTCAAGCTCGAAACTGTTTCTCCGCCGGTGATAACTGCCGGACCGGAGGTTAACGAAATAATTGAACACTCAACAATAGCATCTGCGTTTGTGCGTTCAGCAACTTCAAGTGAATTATCTTCAATAAAAAATCTTGTTATTTTTTCAGTGAATAATTCTCTTAAACCCGGCTCACCCGAACCACTTCTGTCTTCTGCAATAGGAATTGCAATTGTCTTCAAATGCGGCGGAACAGAAGCCCCGGTAAAAGAATATCCGCAGCACCCTGTAAAATTAAGTACACTGAATCCTACAAGCAATAAAAAGGATATTTGATATCCTGCTTTGCGCAGCATAGTTTTTCCCGATATTTTCATAAGATCAGACATTTAGATCATATTCCTTAATTTTTCTATAAAGCGTTCTCTCACTTATATTTAACAGCTTTGCCGCAGTTCGTTTACTGCCTCGTGTTTTATCAAGAGCGGATTGAATTGCCTCTTTTTCTAAAGCATCCAGTGATTTTATTTCATCATCCTCTTTATTGTTATGATTGAACATTTCCTGACCCTGATGCAGAACGATGTCTTTTAATTCCATAATATCTTTTTTCAACTCAAATAAAGCACGGTACATAAGTTCCCTATCTGCATCTTCACTGCTTTTTCTTAAATACACAGGAAGATTTCTTGCTGCATATTCCTCTTCCACAATTGCTGAAAGACCTATAAAAGAATCTTCAGTTAAAATCCCATCTCTGCTCAGGGCTATAGCTGTTTCTACGGTGTTTTTAAGTTCTCTTACGTTTCCAGGCCAGGTATAATTTTTTAATACTTCAATAGCTTCAGTAGTAATTTGTGGTCTTTGAATTTTATTCTGCAAAGCATAACTATTGATAAAATGATGAGCTAAAAGTTCAATATCTCCTTTACGTTTTCTTAAAGGTGGAATACTAAGCGTAACTGCTTTAAGACGAAAATACAGATCCTCACGGAATCTTTTTGATTCAACTTCTCTTTGCAGATCTTTATTGGTTGCTGCAATAATTCTTATATCAACCTTGCTGATGCTTTCAGCGCCGATCTTCATAAACTCCTGAGTTTCAATTGCACGAAGCAGCTTGACCTGTGTAGTCAGAGGTAACTCTGCAATCTCATCAAGAAAAAGGGTGCCGCCGTCAGCAATTTCAAAATAACCTTTGCGGCTTTCTATAGCACCGGTGAATGAACCTTTTCTATGACCAAACAATTCACTTTCCAGGATACCTTCCGGGATTGCACCGCAGTTAACACTTACTAATTGTTTATTGCTTCGATTACTGTAACCATGAATTGCACGGGCAAAAACTTCTTTGCCTACTCCGCTCTCTCCAAATATCAAAATTGATATGTCGGATTTGCCGACCTGCATAATCACATCAACAATATCATTGATCTCTTTTGAGCGTCCTATAACTCCGAACTTCTCTTTAAATTCTTCCCGTGTCATTTTGGCAAATAAAATTAATTGGTAAGGTTAAATATATGTTATTTGATCGGCTTAAAAAAGATACGATTCGGGGATATCATAGTACTAATTCTAAACCGTCAAAAGCTTCTATAATTGCAGGTTTTCCAGTGTGATTTTGAACAAATTCAATTACTTTCAATTCTGTTTCGGGCTTAATGTGGGTGAATACCACTGTTTTTGTTTTGTAATTCTCAGCCGTTTTGACAATCTGCCCCGGTTCAATATGGGTGGTTTCGGAAATAAAAACGTCAATTTTTACCTCATCCAAAAGGTTAAAATCATTTTCATCTCTCAAGTCACCCGAATAAAAAACTTTCTTGCCGGATAAACCAAAAATAAAGGATGAACTAGCCAGACTTATCTTTTCAGATTTAACAAAGTACTCATATTTATCAAGATGCGCGTTTAGAACTGCCCGGACTTTAAAGTCATCTTGAATGATGAAATCACTTTCAAAGTTGTATTTAATGAATTCAAGATCAAAGTTTAACCTGTCGGGTATTACATAAGTTTTAACCAGCAGCCGCCTTAAATCCTCAAACAAAGAATTATGAAGAAAAATTTTTAGCGGAGATTTTCTTTTATTCATTTTCATTTGAATGAGCAGAGATGGCAGTCCGCATATATGATCAGGATGAAAGTGCGATAGGACAATTCCGTCAATTGAGTTGAAATCAACTCCGGATTTTAATAATGCGCGTGATACCGAATCACCAGCATCAACAAGAAGTCTGAATGCGGAATGATCAATTACAAACGATGAATGAAATCTATTTAAAGCCGCTTTCCCCGATCCTGTACCTATAAAGGTGATTCGAGTTAGTTCATTCAAGGTATGATCTCAATTACTCTTCCGTTAAGATTAAACTTTGAATTTATTATGTGCAGAAAATCTTCAGCATCTCTTCTTAGAGCAAATTTACCCACATAAACAATTTGAAAATTTGTTCCGCCGACGTTTTTTTCTTTCATCTCTGTAATGTATCCTGCTCTTTCAAAATCATTTTTCAGATTGACTGCATTTTCCGTATTTGAAAAAGCTCCGGCCTGAATTGTAAATCTGTAATCAGTCCTTGTTGCTGGAGGAGGAGAAATTTTTGGTGTTTCACCCGGCTGTGTTAATGTTTTAAAATCCGGTATTTTATTTGACTCTGCAAGCTTACCATAAGGAGAGTCCGGATATTCAGTGTATAATTTGTTACGCATTTTTTCTGCGGCATCATATAATCCCAGAGCATAAAAATAAGAGAACACCCTGTAAACAGATGCATCGGCATATTTGCTGTTCGGATATTTTTCAATAATGCGCTGATAGATTACAACCGCCTGCTGACCGTCTTCTGTCAGCACTCCATCTAAAAACATAATTGCCGGACTGCCGGGATACTTAACTTTCAGGTCAGGAAGTTTTGCCTTAACATTGTTAAGTTCGCCTGCTTCTATTTGTTTAAGGTAAGGAACTATATCAATATCCTGTGCGGAAATAAGTGAGGGAATTAATAAAAAAGGAATGAAAAATATTTTAAGCGCAAATTTCATAAACCAAAAATAACCTAAATCAAAACTCAATCAAATACTAATTGGAAGTTCAAGAGTAAGTTCAGGTTCAATTCTACAGACAAAATACAGTAACAAATAGGAGTTAATAGAAGAGTTTAGTAGTGGTTCTAACTAATTTGGCTTTCCTTTACTTGATCCTGCGATCAGGGATTATGCACTTAGTACTATCTTTTCTTGATTAATCTGAACTTCACTCAGAAATTCACCAAACAAAGTTGCGTGGGTTGCTTTATTTATTTTCACCTTAACATACGTTCCGGGCTGAATTTCTCTATCTGCAGAAATAATTACAACTTTATTTGAATCAGTTCTTCCTGCATAAAAATCATCCGACTTTCTGCTGTAACCTTCAACAAGAACAATTTCTTTTTTATCAATTAGTCCCTCATTCTTTTCAAACGAGATTGACTGCTGAAGTTCAATAATTTCCTGCAAACGTTTTGTTTTAATCTCTTCTGTTACATCATCTTCCATCCGGTAAGCTTTTGTGCCTTCACGCGGAGAATACTTGAACATATAAGCGCCGTCGTATCTAACCTTTTGCATAACATCTAATGTTGCAAGATGATCTTCCCAGGTTTCAGTAGGAAAGCCGGCAATAATATCTGTTGAAAAACTTACACCGGGAATAATTCTTTTTGCTCGTTCCATCAGATCAAGATAATGCTCAACTGTATAAGTTCTGTTCATCAGCTCAAGAATCCTATTCGAGCCGGATTGCACAGGCAAATGAATATAATTGCATAAGTTTGGATGCTCTGCAATTGTGTATAAAAGTTTATCTGAAAGATCCTGTGGATGCGAAGTTGTAAATCTTACACGCATTGATCTGTCCACCTTGGCAACTGCAGCAAGAAGATCAGCAAAGTCTCCGCCTGTGCCACAGTTTTCATCTCTGTAAGAATTTACATTTTGTCCAAGTAAAGTAACTTCTTTAAAGCCTCTTAACGAAAGCGATTCAACTTCTTTTACTATTGATTCGAGTGAACGGCTTCTTTCACGACCTCTTGTATAAGGCACAACACAGAAAGTACAGAACTTATCACAGCCGCGCATAACCGAAATCCAGGCAGATAGTCCATCTTCACGATGCGGTTCAATATCATCATAAGTTTCTGTGCGTGAAAGTTTAACACCTATACCTTTATCGCCGTTGAATGCCAAATCAATATATTCGGGCAGTCTTCTGTATTCATCGGGACCAACAACAAGATCAACTATTTTCTTTTCTTCAATAAGATCTTTTCTCAAACGCTCAGCCATACAGCCAAGAATTCCAACTACAACTTCAGGCTTTTTGGTTTTCAAAGCTTTGAAATTGCCGAGTCTGCCGTAAATTCTTTGCTCTGCATTTTCGCGGATACTGCAGGTATTAAGCAGAATTACATCTGCATTTTCTACATTATCGGAAGAAA
Source organism: Ignavibacteriaceae bacterium (assembly GCA_035463895.1). Classification (GTDB taxonomy): domain Bacteria; phylum Bacteroidota; class Ignavibacteria; order Ignavibacteriales; family Ignavibacteriaceae; genus JAGXRK01. The sequence goes on from DATHSU010000346.1 coordinate 7,822, forward strand.
CGTAACCCTGCTTTTTAAGCACACCGAGTACGATTTCAGTATCAGCCACATTCATCTGGCAACCATAGGTTTCTATGTAAACTTTATTCTTTTGCATATAAGATCATTTTCTGAAAAAATCAATTTAATACAAATATAATATGTTCTCAAACTCGTGTAAGCGCATACAGAATGATGTTGAGCAATCCGAGGCCGAAAATGGCAAAAACAATATTCAAAATCAGTCTTTTGCGTTTTTGATCCTTACGAATATCAAATTCCTTTGGTTCTTTTATCCTGTTTATTTTTACAAATCCGAACATATTATCTTTAAAATTCTACTTACCTTAATAATTTGAGTGCTAAATATAAAACAATTCTAAGATATAATTTGGTAATTATTTGAGTATATATGCAGATATCACATCTTTCCAAAATAAATATATTTATGCGGCTAAAGCCCGCACATGCTATTAATTTTTTTGAGGCTGTCTCATAACTCATTTTATTATGGTAGCCGCAAGCTTCAGCTTTCGAAAATATAACAAATGCGCAACTTGAAAGTTGCGGCTACCTTGTGTTTAAGACTTTTTTATATACAATCTTGAGAGTATGATATTTATGGCTTATTCTTACGTCAGGTAAAAATCTGGTACCATGGTTCTGGACCCGGATGTACTGCTAACTAGTTTGCCTGTTACCTTTCTTTTACCGCATTTTTTGAAAACAATAATGTTCATAAAACAAGTTTTATTTTTAGGCGTAATTTGTATAACAAGTTTCATTAAACTGCAATTAAATTATGTTTATTAAATATTAGATCTATTCACTTAAACTCTAGAGTGATTTATGAAGAAAATGTTTTTACTTTTCTTAGTATCCATTTCTTTCAAATTATTTGCCCAGCCAATCATTGATGGTGATGGAAGCGAATGGACTGGAACTAATACAAATGTCAATACTGGCATTTATAGTCCCGCAACCTTGGTGGGAGTTCAAAATCTGAATGAATGGATATGGTTAGATGAGAATGATGATCATCGTACTGATATTCTCGGATTTGGTGATAATACCAAACAAGTTATTAGGGAAATAAGAATTAGTAGCGATAATAGTAACCTTTATTACTTATTAAAATTGGAGCCAAATATTGATAGAACACCAGGTGATGGTGCAATACAATTACAAATCTCTATAAGACGAAATGGTTCAACTTCAACAACGGAATATTTGGGTGGTTGGGCGGATAATCTTGTTCCAGACGCCGCTGCTCCCGGTGGATCAGTACCAGATGCACGATGGGATTATTTAATAGTTACCAGAACTGGATCATCAAACAATAATCATAATATTTGGAACTCAACTTGGACATTAAATATATCAGGAGTTTTATCTATAAATAGCACTGCAGGGATTATTGAAGGAAGTGTCCCTTGGTCCGATTTGGGTGGAGTTCCTAATGAAAATACTTTTCTCTTCACCTTCTCTATTTATCGTGCAAATACATCAGATAACACTTATGATACTGGTGGAGACGGAACTAAAGGCAATTGTTTAGATTATGTGAGTACAACTTCAGGTCATACTTATTGGACATTAATAGGGCTTTCAAATAATAGTCAGGGCCGTATTGATTATGCTGCTCAAATTCAGTTTTTAACTAATAATGAATTACTCCCAGTAGAACTATCATCCTTCTCAGCTTCGGTTATTGGTTCTTCTGTTAAACTTAACTGGATAACAGAAACTGAGCAGAATAATTATGGTTTTGAAGTCGAACGCAAAGTTGGCAGTCTTTAGTCCACAGCCGGCAATTATGAAAAGATTGGGTTTGTTAATGGCAATGGTAACAGCAACTCGCCAAAAAACTATTCTTTCGTTGATGAGAAAGTTTCTGCTGGAAAATATTCTTACAGACTTAAACAAATTGATAACGATGGCTCTTTCAGTTATTCAAAAATAATTGATGTGGATCTGGGCGCACCAAAGAAATTTGAGCTTACTCAGAACTTCCCGAATCCCTTCAATCCCAATACTGCAATCAGATTCTCGCTGCCTGAAACCGGCAATGTTAAACTTACTGTTTTTAATTTGCTTGGACAGGAAGTTGCAGTTCTCGTAAATGGACTGACTGAAGCAGGTACTCACATCATTAATTTTGATGCTGCAGGACTTAACAGCGGTATTTACATATACAGAATTGAATCCGGCAGTTTTAATGAAGTAAGGAAGATGACGCTTATAAAATAAAAACAGCCCCATCCCCAACCCCTGCTTGCAGCAGACAGGCTTTCCTTAAGGGGAAGCGAGTTAAGTAATTAAAGTCCCCTCATTTGTAGGGGATTTTTTATGTGTCTCGTTCTGAAAAAAAATTGTGGAAATTGTTGTTAATCTTTATTTAACATTAGCTAATCATATTTAAAGCTATTTTTCTTGCAATCCATTACGGTTTTTATAAAATTAAGGCAGCTATTTTATATAATTAACCACGTATCTATTCATTTCATTTCGGAGGTATTATGTTTAAAAAACATTTACTTGTTCTATTTGCATTTTTATTCACATCATTTTGCTTAGTCGCCCAGGAGTCTAACCTGACTCGACCTGGAACGCTGGAAAGCTTTAGAAACACACCCATTAATCAAACAACTACTGAAGATGTAATCTTTATGGATGATTTTAATGGCGACAACTCAATTGCGGGCTTAACTGCCAGGGGCTGGGTTGTGCTTAATGAAGATGGTGGTGGTACAAGCGATGCCTGGTTTCAACCAACCGGCACTGTTTTCCCATCATATGAAGGTCCTGATAGTGGATTCGTAGCATCAAACTACCAGGGAGCAAATGGATTTTTGATAGACCATTGGCTGATCTCACCTGAGATAAATGTCAATATCGGTGATACTCTTTCTTTCTGGCATCGTTCACCGGATGGATCTACCTGGCACGATTCAATTTATGTAAGATATTCCACAACCGCTGGTACTACACCGGCTGACTTTGATGTTACGTGGGGCAGATATCAGGCAAGCACTGCTGGATGGGCACAATGGGTTGGAACCTTCAATCATTCTGGTACCGTAAGATTCGCTATTCAGTATTATCATACTGATGGTGGTCCTTCCGGAACACACTCTAATTATCTTGGAATTGATTATCTGCAAGTTGTTTCCGGTCCTTCATCAGGTGGTCCTTTGCTTATCGAACATTTTGATTATCCTGTTGGTGATTCACTTATTAACCATGGATGGGTAAATCACAGCGGTACCGGTTCTCAGATCGAGGTGGTTGCTGGAAGTTTATTATATCCGGGATACCTTGGTTCTGGTATTGGAAATTCAGTTAAATTATTTCACGGTGGTGGTTCAAGAGAAGATGTTCACAGAACCTTTACACCGCAGGATGATGGAGCAGTCTATGCTTCTTTCCTGATAAGCGTAGATAGTGCATCTACTACTGGCGAATACTTCCTGCATCTTAGTCCTGATCCTATTGGAACAACTTTCAGATTAAGAGTATTTACAAGAAGTGACACAGTCAGCGGCTTCAAATTTGGTCTTAGTAAGGCTAGTACTTCTACTGTCGCTTATACAACCGACAGTTATGTTTTCGGGACGACTTACCTGGTTGTTGCAAAATATGAATTTGTAGGCGCATCTGATGATGTTGTAAAACTTTATATTAACCCTGACCTCTCGCAACCTGAACCTGCTTCAGCAGATTTGGAAAATTTAGATACAGGAAGTGATATTATTGTTGGTTCTGTTGCCTTAAGACAAGGGTTTAATAGTGGAGGGCTCACAATTGATGGATTAATTATTGATACCGTTTGGGAAAACTTGATCCCGGTTGAACTAACTTCATTTACCGCAGCATCAATCGGAAATGCTGTTACTCTTAACTGGTCAACTGCTTCTGAAGTTAATAACTCCGGTTTTGAAGTTGAAAGAAAGAACGCTTCATCAAATTGGGCATCAATTGGATTTGTTCAAGGCAATGGAACTACAACCGAAGCTAAACAATATTCATTTATCGATAATAATGTTTCCGCAGGAAATTACAGCTACAGACTAAAGCAGATCGATTTTGACGGTACATTTGAATATTCAAATTCTGTTGAAGTTGAAATTTCCACACCATCTGTTTATGAATTAGCTCAGAACTATCCGAATCCATTCAACCCGAGCACAGCAATTAGATTTAATATTCCTGAAGCAGGAAATGTTAAATTAATTGTTTATAATTTACTCGGACAGAAAGTTAATACACTTGTTAACGAGTTTAAAAGTGCTGGTTCATATACAATAAACTTCGATGCGACAAATCTTACAAGCGGTGTTTATCTGTATAAGATAGAAGCTAACGGATTTGTTCAGACAAGAAAAATGATGCTTATTAAGTAATACTTAACAAGCCATAAAATCTTACTAAGATCCCCTCCAAACGGAGGGGATTTTTTTATAATTTCTCAATCAGTTCACTGCCCCTTGGCTCAGGTAAATAGAACTTAACAGGTTTAACTTTTCCGTGTGCATCTTTAACGGACTTGATTCTCTTTCTGATAATAACTGAATGCTCAATAAAAATCCCATCTTCAATAATTGAACCGAATATGTAGCTTGTCCCTTTTATCAGGACATGTTTTCCAATCCTTAAAGGATGTTCATCGCTGCCGGTCATATTAACACTGGACTCGATACGTGAGTTATCACCAATAATAATATTACCTTTAATAATATCGCCCCAGAGAATTTCAACATTATCGCCAAGCTTAAGGGTTTGTCCGGGAAAAGCGGAAAGGTGAACATTCTCCCAAACTTTACAGTTCTTTCCAAAAACAACATTGCCATCTATAAAAACATTTTTATGGAATTCAACATTGTAATGGAGATCAACATCAGCACCTATATAAACACCTCTACCTATCTTAATATCAAGCGGAGCACCTTTAGCATCCTGTTCTACAAGTTTCTCTACCACTTTTTCGTGAATATAAAAATCTTCCGGGTCATCAATTTCAATAATGTCTTTAAGCTTATTATAAATTCTTTCTCTGGCTATTGCCTCCATTTCTTTAAGAACAGATTTATTGTTGAAGCCCATAACAACGTAGGGTTCTTCCGGTTCAAACGCTGCTACCGAATATCCTTTTTTATTAAACAGATTGATCAGATCTGTTATATAAATTTCATTCTGAATATTATCACTGGTAAGATTATCAACCTGTTCAATTAGTTTATTATAATCAAAAGCATATACACCAGAGTTAAACTCATTATTTTTAATCAGTTCATCTTTGGTAAATGAGTAATGCCTGCCTTTGTAATCAACTATATAAGGCTTGTCATCATCAAGGGCCATAATGTCTTTGTATTCCATAATCTGGATCACATTACCTTTATCAATACCTGAATCTTTCCCATCCACATCAGTTTCTTTAACCCGAATAATTCTACCATAATAATTGTCTGCAGGATTACCTCCAAAAATTCCGGTAAGCACTACCATATCAGCTTTTGAATTAATAAAATCCTGCCTGAACTTTGCCATAGTATTGCTGTTTAACAAACCCATATCTCCGGGCAGCACATATACAATACCCTTGCTTAGTTTTCCTTTAATGCTTTTTAGTGCAATCTGAACGGCATGACCGGTTCCATTTTGAGTTTCCTGATAGGCGAAAACATTTCTTCTTCGTTTGCCAATTACTTCCATAACATCAAGTGCTTTGATGCCAACCACGATAACCGAATTAATACCATCTATTCCATTTCTGCATGCATTGTAAACACGTTCCACGGTTGGTATTCCCCATATCTTATGCAGCATTTTAGATTTTTGAGATTTAATTCTTTTACCGTGACCAGCCGCCAGAATAATTGAAACCTCGCTGGAATTATCAAACTCAGTTGATAATTCTTTCAGCCGGTTGAGAATTTCAATTTGATTAATATCAGACATTAACATTTACTCCATTTTATTATATTACTATGCAAAATTAACCATTGATACTTTAATAGCTAAATTTTAAATTTATATTAATTGAATAGCATAATATTTATTTGAAAAAATAAAAAGAAAGATTATTTGTATGAAAACACGCTTTATTCTTACAGCAGTATTATTTGTATTGTTAACATTTTCATCCTACTCTCAGACAAGGGGATTTGGATTAGGAATAATTGTTGGAGAACCAACCGGATTAAGTGCAAAATATTGGCTTTCAAGTCAAAATGCTCTTGATTTCGGGCTAGGATATTCCTTCGTAAAAAAAGGAAGACTGCATTTTCATATGGATTATTTATTTCATCATCAAAATGTTTTTCAAACTGAGGAAAATTTTGCTCTTTATTATGGACCCGGCTTCCGCTTAAAAACTGTTGAAGGCGATGATGCAAGATTAGCTTTCAGATTCGGTGTGGGAATTGTCTGGCTGCCAATAAATGCCCCTATAGATGTTTTTGTTGAAATAGCTCCAATACTGGACATAATACCAGCAACAACTTTCGGGGTAAATGCCGGACTTGGTCTAAGGTTCTTTTTTAACTGATGTTTTATTATTAATTGCTGATAAGGTTGTAATTAAAAAAACATATACAATTGACAGCACTGGTGAAGTAATAAATCCGGCTGTTAACCCGGAAGCAGTAAGTAAAAAGATTGCGGCAAATACCCCTGCCGCAATTTTTTTATAATATTCATCAAAATTTTTACTTCTGATATTTATTATTGAAATATAGAATAAGTAAAAAATTAAAATCAGAAATACAACTAGTCCTAAAATTCCGCTTTCAAAGTAAATCTGTATAAAATCATTATGCCAGGTGCCTATACCTTTATCGGCAAATTCATCTTTAAAGGGAAAAATATCGTGAAATGTCCTTGGACCAAATCCCAGTACCGGGTGCTCAAACGCAAGTTCTTCAGCGCCTTTGAAAATTATATCTCTGTCGGATAATTGCGTGGGACTTTCCACCCTGCTTTGCAAGGATGATGTTTCATTATTAATGAAAGATAAAAAAGTCAGCAAAACTGTTAAAACCAATACCACAGTGATTACTTTAAATGAAAGCTGTTTAAGAACTATTGCGGTTAGTATAATAACAGCGGCTAAGGCAATGTTTGTACGTCCTAATGATGTTATAAGCGCAGCAATCAGCATTGAAAGTATTACTGCCCATAAATAATCATTATATTTTTTATGAATACTTTGCCGATAGAATAAGGCGAGTCCTAATGCCGCTAAAATATATGATGAAAAAGCAGCATAGCCGGAAGAAAAAGATTGTGCTCTTTCATCAATGCTCAAATTAAATTTTACTATTGCAATCAGAGCATTGATGCCTGCTCCGAGGATAAAGAATAAAACCACGCTTGAAAAAATTTTATCATCAAAAGATTTCAGATAAAAACTTAATGCGGCAAAACTTATATAAAACAGAGCTTCTTTATAAAGTGATTCAATACTGGAAGACGGATATTCGGAAAAAAATATAGAAAGCAGCCGGACGACTCCAAATGCAATGATTATAAAGGTAAGCTTATCAACAGCTTTTTTCTTTTCTGAGTTTTTTTCGAAAAGCCACAACAGAAAAAGCAATACAGCAAATAACTGGAGTAAAAAAAGTGATAGGATAAAACTTACAGATAATCCTGCAATCAAAGCCAGAGAGATATAACTGCTGAATCTTGAGTTAACGTGCATAGCTTAATCACTGATCTCTGAACTGCATTTCATATAATTTTTTGTACAGCCCATTTCCAACAGTAATCAATTCTTCGTGCCTGCCATACTGAATAATCCTACCGCGGTCAATTACAATTATTTTATGGGCGTTTCTTATTGTGCTCAAACGATGGGCTATAACAAAAGTTGTGCGGTTTTCCATCAATCTTTCAATAGCTTCCTGTACTAAAATTTCAGATTCATTATCCAGTGCAGAAGTAGCTTCATCAAAAATCATAATTTCGGGATCCTTTAAAATTGCTCGTGCAATAGTAAGCCTCTGCCGCTGTCCGCCGGAAAGTTTTACACCGCGTTCACCAATAATAGTATCATAACCTTTAGACATTTCTGAAATAAACTTATGTGCATTTGCAGTTTTAGCAGCCTCGATTATTTTTTCTTCAGGACAGTCAACCAGACCATAAGCTATATTTTCTTTTACAGAAGTATTAAAAAGAAAAGTTTCCTGTGTTACGATACCCATCTTAGCACGAAGTGATTCAAGTGTTAAATTTTTAATATCTGATCCATCAATTATTATTGCGCCCTCTGTAGGGTCATAAAACCTGGGTATAAGATCCACAAGAGTTGATTTTCCGCCGCCGCTTGGACCAACAAGTGCAAGTATTTCACCTTTGTATACCTTAAAAGAAATATCGGTAAGAATTTTTTCGTCTGAATCATCATAACTGAAATGGACACTATTAAACTCAATTTTATCTTTAAATTCCTTTAGCACAATTGCTCCGGGAAGGTTAATAATATCCGGCTTTATATCAAGAATTTCAAAAATTCTGTCCCCTGCAGCACTTGCTTCCTGAATTCTGTTATTAACACTGCTTAGTTCTTTAATAGGGGGTAGCATTTGAAAAACTGCAAACAGAAATCCGAGGAACTGACTCGCACTAAGAACATTTTCCTCCAAAACCAAAATTCCGCCGTAATAAATAATGAATACGCCTATCACTACACTTAAGAATTCGGTGATTGGTGAAGAAGCATTTCTGATTCTTACTATTTTAAGTACCATTTTAAAGAAGCTTTTAGTTTCATTAGTAAACCGCTTGTTCTCAAAAGGCTCCATACCAAATGCTTTAACTATTTTTACACCCGATATGGTTTCCTGCAATACACTTGTTATATCGGCAAGCTTTGATTGCAAAACGGTAGTAAGTCTTCTCAGCTTAAACCCGATCCATATTATTATTCCGGTAGAGAATGGAAGAATAAGTATTGCGAACAAAGTAAGCTTCCAGCTGATACTTATAGCAATTCCCAGAAAGACAATGATTGTTAATGGTTCTTTGATAAGATTTGAAAAAGTAGCTGAGATGCTTGATTGAACAATATTAACATCGTTTGTGAAGCGGGAAATTAAGTTGCCGGTTTTTTCCTTTTTAAAGTAGCTCAAGGGTAAACTATTTAAATGTTTAAATGCCTGATCGCGTAGATCTTTCATTGCACCGTATTCAACAACCGCCATAAAATAGGACTGCAGATAACCAAAAATATTTTTAAGGAAGAAGGCGATTAATATCAGTGTACATATTTTAATAAGAACGTCCGATTTTTCCCCGCTTAAAATAAAATCATTGAATGTTGTTGTTACATCTTTTTCAATCGATTGTATCCAGTCAGGAAAAATACTGGTTCGGCTTGGTTCTTGCTCCTCACTTACAACCTGTTTTGCTGCTGATTCCTGGAATAAAGTATCAAGCAGAGGAATGGTTAAATAAACGGACAGTCCGTTCAGAATCGCAAACAGGAATGTAAATACAAATGTAAGAAGAATGTGCTTCCAATATGGGCGAACATAACTTAATATTCGTAAATAAGTATTCAATTACTTCAGAAGGGATTAAGCGGTACGTTTCTTAATCCGCAGCCTCCTTTAATATTGATAGTATCAAATTGTTTTAAGTTTTTAAGGTCTATAATTCTAATTTTTGAATTTCTTTCAAATCCTTCGTCAAATATCAAAAATTCGCTGGTGATAGTAAAGCGATACAAGGATGAACCGGAAATACTCTTTAGTATTTTTCTCTGTGAGGTGTCATAAATACTCAATGATGCTTGGTCATCTTTTTTTACGTTTTCATCATTACCTGACCTAATTGTAGAAAATACTAACAATGATTTATCAGAAAACCATTCTACGTCATTTAGTTTATGGTTTGTTTCTTTAATAAATATTTTTTCTTTGCTTATAAGATTGCGTATAAATATTGAATCGGATAGAGTATATATTCTGTATCTGTTATTATAAGAAGTTGTTTTAAGTTCTTTTAGTTTAAAAGTTGGATAGCCGCTAATCAGCAGATCTGAAGTTTCTGAATGATCAGAAAGCAGTCTTCCAAACTTATTATACAATAAAGTGTTCTGAATAATGTAAGTATTTACTTTGGGGTCGAAAGAATTAATAACAAGTTTATAGTTACCCTCTTCGCTCCAATAAGCGTATAGCTGCACAAGATTACCCAATTCTTTTAGCATCGTAACTTCGCGTGTTTCCGGATCAATTCTGTAAAGTTTAGCGTTGTCAATAAAAGGAAAGGAACCAGCCATGCCAAATCTCTGAGCTGCTACAAAAAAAGCTGTTTTAAAATCATCATCAACTGCAAGGTCAATAACTCTTTGATTTCTTTTATACCAGAAGACTGAAGCTTTTTTCTTTTCAAAATTATACTTGTAAATACTGGAATTGCTTTCATTAATACCGACAAAGTAAAACGATCGGGCATCTGTGAATTTTTTCTTCTTCACATAGTTGCTGAAATCAAACTGGTGATCGTTTGACTTATCTCCGCAGCTTAAGAGTAAAGAAAAAATTAAAAAAATGCTAAAAAGTGTTTTAATCAATTTTAACACCTGCTGCTGATAAAACTAAACTGATTATAAAATTAATCATTGCAAAGAAGTATTTCCATAGAGGGCTGTATATAAATAAAAATAAAATTATTGTACCGTAAAAACCAATGTTCAAATACTTAGCTGTTAACTGGTTGGGAAACAGATCAAATAATATGTGTGAACCATCAAGCGGGGGAATTGGGAGCAAGTTAAATGCAAATAAAAAAACATTGAAGAATACACCATACCATAAAATATTAACAAGTATTCCGGTAGCAGCCGGTTGATAATTTACAAATATCGACAATAGTATTGCGAAAATAACTGCCAGTGCCAGATTAGAAAATGGTCCTGCAAAGGATACGAACGCATCATCTTTTAAAGGGTTCTTAAAATTATTTCTGTTAACCGGAACTGGTTTTGCCCATCCAATCAACAAAAATCCCGATGCAAACGAAGCGAGCGGCATTAAAACAGAGCCTACTATATCAAGATGTTTAATTGGATTAAGAGTGAGTCTTCCTTCGTTTTTTGCTGTACTGTCACCCTTTTTATAAGCACTGAAAGCATGAGCAAGTTCGTGAACAGTCAGCGATATGAGAAATATCGGTATGAACATTAAAAAAGAAATCAGTCTTTCGCTGATCTGAATATTTTCCAAGCATTAACCTCGCGGATGAAAATCTTTATGAACTTGTTTAATATAATCTCTGTCAATATGCGTATAAATCTGTGTTGTAGAAATATCCGAATGACCCAGCATTTCCTGAACTGCTCTTAAATCAGCACCGCCTTCAATGAGATGTGTAGCAAATGAATGTCTGAATGTATGCGGATGCACTTCTTTTTCAATACCTGCCTGCTTTGAGTAATGGTCAATTATTTTCCAGATACCCATCCTTGATAGTTTTGTTCCTCTTGTATTCAGAAAAACTATGTTCTCACTTTTAAGTTTTTTTTCCAGAAGTGGTCTGGCTTTTTTAAGATATTCCTTAGTCCATTTTACAGCACTTCTTCCTATAGGTACTAATCTCTCTTTTCCGCCCTTTCCAAAAACTCTCAATACTTCTTCATTAAAATACAGATCTGATATTTTGAGATGAAGTAATTCAGAAACTCTCAATCCGCAGGCATATAAAATTTCCAGAATTGCTTTATCTCTTAAACCAAACTTATCTGAAATATCCGGTGAGTCAAGTATTTTATCAATTTCACTTACATTAAGCACAGCCGGCAGTTTTCTGCTAAGCTTAGGGGGATTTATTTTATCAACCGGATTAGATTTTAAGTAGTTGTTCTGGTGAAGGTATGAGAAAAATCCTTTTACTGATGAATGATACCTGGCTGCAGAGGTCGACGTTAATCCGCTGTGTTTAAGCAATTTGAAAAAACCAACAAGAATTTTTGAATCAACATCTGAAAAATCGTTAATACTTTTATCTTCCAGAAAGTTAATAAAGGAGTTAATATCATTTTTATATGAAGATAATGTGTTCCCTGAAAGATTTCGTTCCAGTTTAAGGACTGTTAAATATTCTTGTAAAAATTCTTTCATCACTTTACATTTTCAGCAGAATTGTCTTTCTCCATTTCTTCCTGTTTAGGATACTTGATTCTTTTATGATACTGACCTAAAAGATTATTCTTAAATGAATTCTTAATTACGGTTATATCCCTGAAAGTAATTGGTGCATCATCCAATTGACCTTCTTTAATGCGTGCATTAATAATATTGTTTATCATATTTTCAACCTTCTGTTGATCCGGTTCGGTAATCGACCTGACTGCAGATTCACAGCCATCTGCAAGCATTACAATTGCAGTTTCTCTTGTATTCGGTTTTGGACCCGGATAACGAAAATCATCGATATTAATATTTCCCTCACCATACAATTCCTTAGCTTTTTCATAAAAGAAAGTAATTGTAGTTGTTCCGTGATGCATAGGAATAAAATCAACTATTTCAGCGGGCAGTTTTTCTTCAACTGCAAGATCTATACCTTCTTTAACATGACGAATAATCATTTTAACACTTTCTTCAGGCTTAAGATCTTCGTGAATATTCTGATTACCCATTTGATTTTCTACAAAGCCGAGCGGAGTAATAGTTTTACCAATATCGTGATAATAAGATCCCACTCTTGCAAGCAAGGGATTTGCTCCAATCTTTTCCGCCGCAGTTTCCACAAGATTACCCATAATCAGTGAATGATTAAATGTGCCCGGAGCTTTACGGGCAAGATCTCTCAGCATTGGCCTGTCAAAATTCGAAAGTTCCATCAGCGTTAAATCTGTAGTGATCTTAAAAATCCTTTCGAAGAATATTAATAAACCATATGTAAGCACAGGGCTTATCAATGCATTGGAGCCGGCAAAAGCTAACTCAATAAGCATAGTTTCTACTGATGCAAATCTTTCAAGACCAAATGCAAGTATAGAAGCAAAGTAACCAATAAGAATATAGGTAAAAGATCTGAAAATCTGTGTTCTGTTTTTTATATCACGAACCGTATAAACTGCAATTCCGCTGGCAATAAAATTCATTGTCATAAATGTATAATCATTACCACGCAGTGCACCTGTAATTAAGCATAAAATCACTGTTGTGTAAAATCCCACCCTGGAATCAAAAACAATTGTAAATATCATTGCGGCTGCAGGAACAAAAATTAAAAAATGAATTGGAGCCTTTACCGAAAGCTGGCTTAATAAAAATGTTACAAATGAAACGAAAATGAAAACAATAGCTATCAAAACAATTTTGGTGTTGTCATAAAATATTTTTTTTCTAAAATAATAAAGGTATAAAGAGAGGATGCCTATTAAAAAACTGATATGAATAAATTTACCAAGTGCCTGAAGGAGCATACCTCCCCGACCTATTGTATCCCCTTTGGCTTCTTTGTATGATTCAATTTTCAGTTTAGCTTGTTTTGTTATTCTATCATGCTTAGCTATGATTCTTTCGTTTTCATTTACTATACCTGAGTACTCTGAAACACTGTTTTTTGCCTGTTCAATCTCAATGTTTGTAAGCAAAGTATCGTATATAATGTTGGGGAATACAAAACGCATTGCAAACTCAAGCACTGCATTTTCTGTTTCTGCATTATAATTAAAATTGCGGATTCCATTACGTACATCCCTTCTTGCCTGATCAAAAGGAATAAAATTAGAAATAGGTTCAATTCTATCAATATTTCCCTGACGGATTGCTATACTGTCCTTTATCCTTTTATCACTATCAATGCTAATTATACCTGTTTTTTCTACATTATCAATTACTGAAGCCAGCCTGGAAAAAATATCTTTTAAACCGGCACCTCTGCTTAGCATATTTCTCTGCATTTTCCTGATGGTTAAAAACTTTTCAAATGATTTTGAACTGAGAAATGTCGGATTAATAGTATTCTCATCATCATTATTCAGGTTATCATCTATTACCTGAATCATATATGATGCATAGGATTGAAGTGAATCAACTCCTTTTGATTCTTCCCTTACAAAGACGGGATAAACAGATTCTTCGGACGCTTTAACCTCTGCCTGATAGACTCCTTTATCTTTGATTATAGGAAAACTAAATGGTGCAATAAGATCATCATGTATCCATATTATGCCTTCTGTTACTTCATGCTCTATGGATTCACCTTTAGGGAACATTATTACAATAAGCACTACTGTAATCAGGCCGATAAGTGTTTTTCTTTTGATTCCTTTTTTTGTATCAATATTTAAATATCCCTCCATCTAATTTCCTTTCTTGAATTTTAAGATAAGGTTGAGGAACTCGCCGGTTGCATCTTCATTGTTAGATTTCTTTGTTACATAATCAGAATTACGTTTAAGCTCAGCAACAGCATTATTAACTGCAACTTTAAAGGTTTTTCCTTTAAACATAGAAATATCATTATACCAGTCGCCAACTACTGCTGCTTCACTTTCTAAAATATTTAGTGATTTTAAAAGCCGTGTTAAAGCATTTCCTTTTGTTGATCCGGATTTTCTTATTTCAAGATAGTAGATATTTTCGTGTGAATGTGAACGGTAAAAAGATGAAGAAACACCCAGCGAGAATGGAAAGCTCATTTTATCCCTGATAAATGAAACTGCCGGCCTGTTATCGCCAGCAAAAAAAACTTCAAGGGTATTATCAAGGTAATCATCATAAGAATTAACTTCCTTAAACAGTGCGCCAAATTTATCAGTAATTTTTGGTATAATTGAGTTTTCATCTGTATAATAAATTGCGTCAGCGTGACATAATGCGGCATTAACAAGATATTTTTCCGAAAGTTCCAGAGCTTTTTTAACATGATGTTTACGCAAGAAAGACTCATAAAGAATTGTATTATCTTTAATATTTTTAATTAAAGCACCATCAAGTGAAATGACCGGTAAATTGATATCAAGCTCTTCAGCATATTTGGTAATTGCCGAGTGAAGTCTTCCGGACGCAAAAGAGAACCGGACATCGAATCTTTTTAATTCCTTCACAAGAGCTTTTGTTTCCTCACCAATCTTTCCATCATCATTAAGTAAGGTACCGTCAAGATCAAAAACTACAAGTTTAATATTTTTTAAAATTTTTGAAAATAACATATTACTTGATTACTGTTTTCCACCCTTTATCGGACAGATTTTTATAAATAATGTAAATAGAAACAATGGAAGCAGAAAAATAAATAATTGATGTTGAAAAATCGCCGAATATTAGTTTTCCTGTTCCAAATAAAATTGAATAAACTAAAATAACGCCAAATAACCAGTTAAGAAACATACTCAGGAAACCTGAATCACTTTTAATGTGCGGTAATTTGTCCGATATTTTACGCCAGAATGCACCGCCGGGATGAACTTTTTCATAAAAGCTGAAAAGTACTTTTTCATCAACCGGCTTAGTGAGAAAAGTAACCGTTAACCATACAACTGTGGTAATTGGAACTATTATAAAAAGTGTATCAGGAAATTTTACATCCAGTTGAAGAAGAACAGGATATACTATAAACGGGGTTATCATTGCTGAAATTTCGGACCAGGCATTTATTCTCCACCAGAACCATCTTAAAATAAGAACTAATCCAACTCCTGCTCCGCATTCCATAATAAACTCCCAGGCACCGGAAATTCTATTGATAAAAAGTGTTACAATTACTGATACTATCATCAGTCCTACTGTGCTTAAACGTGAAATGAGAACATAATGTTTTTCATCTTTGCCTTTATTTATAAACCTCTGATAAAAATCATTTACTATATATGATGTTCCCCAATTAAGATGTGTTGCTATTGTACTCATATATGCAGCAAAGAAAGCAGCCACTAACAATCCTTTCAAGCCAGCGGGAAGAAAATCATTTATTGCATAAATAAATCCTAAGCCTGTATTTCCTCCCTGAAGTTCAGGATAAAGAATTAATGTACAAAGTCCAACTATAATCCACGGCCATGGTCTAATTGCATAATGAGCAACCTGGAAAAATAAAGTGGCAAATAATGAATGTTTTTCATCTTTAGCTGACATCATACGTTGTGCAACGTATCCTCCTCCGCCTGGTTCAGCACCAGGATACCATGATGCCCACCAAATAATTCCGATATAGGCAAGAAACGATGATATTGTTAATGCAAAAGCTCCGGTTGCATCGCCAACTGAATTTACTTCCGGAAAAAACTCAAAAGCAAAAGCCGGCAAGCTGTTTTGTAAACCCTGCATACCGCCTATCTGAGGAGAATTAACTACCAGTATGGCAAGTATAATGCATCCGGCCATAGCAATTATAAATTGAAAAGCATCGGTAATTACAACGCCCCATAATCCTGAAAGAGCTGAATAACCGGCAACTAAAAGCATACAAAGAAAAACATAAAGCATTACTTCGGACTCCGGAACTCCGAATATTCCATGAATAATTGACGCCATTGCTTTATTCACCCAGCCCATAATTATAATATTCATGAACAGACCAAGATATAAGGCACGAAATCCTCTTAAAAATCTTGCTGGTTTTCCGGAATATCGAAACTCAGCAAACTCTACCTCAGTCATTATTCCTGCTCTTCTCCAGAGTTTGGCAAAAAAGAAAACCGTTAGCATTCCGCCAAAAGCAAAATTCCACCAAATCCAGTTACCTGCAATTCCATTTTTAGAAACCAGTTCTGTTACAGCAAGAGGGGTATCGGCGGCAAAAGTAGTAGCAACCATTGAAAGCCCGGCAAGATACCATGGCAGGTTTCTTCCTGAAAGAAAAAATTCACTTGTACTCTTACCGGCACGCTTTGAATAGATTATTGCTATTGTAACTGAAATTATGAAGTAAAAAATCAGGATAAGATAGTCGATAAGATGCAATTTAATCTCCTCTATTATTGTTCAGTTATTAAACTGAAAAAAGAACTTATTAAGTTGAGCGAATACTGTTTATACCCTTTTAATTTTTTCAATGGTCTCAGGTTTACCTAACACCAGCAATTTGTCTCCGGGTTCAAGAATTAAATCGGGAGATGGAAATTCACCCGGCCTACTGCCCTTTTCCTGCAATTGACTTTCAGGATGATGCACAACCAATATTTCGAGCTGGTACTTGTTGCGTATATCAATTTCTTTGATTGATTTGCCAATCCAGGATAATGGAGTTTCAATTTCACATAAATGCATTCCGCCAAGTACCTCAATTGAACGTGAGTCCTCCGCAGAATCTAATAAAGAACTGAATCCCCCTGTTAAATCTTCCTGAAAAATTCTTTTATTATAAGCATTAATTACAGCACTTTTAGAAACGTATCCTATTACTTTTTTCTCCTGCGGGTTGTTGCAAACAGCAATATGATCTTTTTCTACTCTACCAAAAATGTGCATTACTAAATCAAGGTTATCATCAGGCAGCACAAACGGTATATGAGTATTTGCCACATCACTTGCTATTAAAGTTGAAGATGATGATTCTGTATCAATTAATAAATTACGAATATCATTTAACTCAACTGAGCCAACGTAAGAGTTTCTTTCGTCAACCACAATTGCAAAATGATTTTTACCGCTTAATAAACTTGTAATTACTTCTGAGAAAGGAGCATTTCTCGCTATTAATGACGGATCCTTCTCCATTACACCGCTGACCAAAATTGTCCGTAAAAGATTCACCTCTCTCTTATCGTGAATGTTAATTCCCTTACTTTCAAGTACAGCTGATTCAATGGATTTTTTTGCAATCTGATTAGATAAAAGAACTGAAATTATACTCGCGATCATTAAGGGAGGGATAATCAGATAATTATTTGTAAACTCAAAGATCATTAGTATAGCTGTAATCGGCATGTGTGTAATTCCGGAAAGCATAGCTCCCATTCCAACTAATGCATAAGCACCTGGAGATGCTGTCCATTCAGGAAAAAGCATATTAGCAACAATACCCCAGGAAGCGCCAAGCAGTGCACCAAAGTATAGTGACGGACCAAATACACCACCGGAACCACCGGAGCCTAGTGTAAATGATGTTGCTATCATTTTAGCAATAAGAAGAATCAATAAAATTTTTAACTCTAAATTATTCCAAATTGCATCGTTAATAGTTTCATAACCTACACCAAAAACCTGCGGCAGAAATATACCAATTAAGCCAACACCCAATCCGCCTAATGCTGGTTTAAGCCATAAAGGAAGTTTTGAAGATTCAAAATATTTTCTTGTATTTAGAAACAGCCTGATAAAAGCAACTGAAACTAATCCTGCAACTATACCAAGTCCCGCATATAATAATAGTTCCCTTGCATCAAGCATATCGTAAGCCGGTACAATGAATGCTGGGTAATCTCCCAGATAATAGCGGGAAACAACTGTTGCGACTACAGAGGAAATAATTATTGGAGGCATATTAACAACACGCAAATCGGCGACAATAATTTCAATAGCAAAAATTGCACCTGCAATTGGTGCATTAAATGTTGCAGAGATTCCGGCAGCAGCACCGCAAGCAAGAAACGTCCGTAATTGCCTTGTATTTACTTTAAGAAGCTGTCCTATGGCTGAACCAATTGCAGCACCAATATGAACGATAGGCCCTTCTCTTCCAGCAGATCCTCCTGAACCTAAGGTTATTGCCGATGTTATTGCTTTAGCAATGAAAACTCTGAAACGTATAATTCCACCCTTTGTTGCAAAAGCCTCCATTACCTCCGGAACACCTGAGCCTTTAACTTCGGGAGCTATACGTGTAATTATTAGTCCTATTAAAAGCCCCCCAATAACAGGAACAATTAATCTTATCCACCAGGGGATTTGATATAGTATTGCAGTTTCATAACTATCTGTGGAGAAGAAGAGATAATAGGAAAGTTTATAAAGATACCGGAAGAAAATAGCTCCATAAGCGCCAAGAACACCAATTATAACAGCAGTAACTAATAAAAATATTTGGCCGCTTTTTCTGAAAAGAAAAGGTTTACTATCACCATAGATTTCATCAAGTGAATCTTTCCCTGTAATAAAATCAAAGTTTATGCGCTGGATATAATTTCTTAATCTGTTAAGATTATCTAAAAAGAATTTCATCAATTAAATATTATTTAAAATAAAAATTTAATATACTGCAAAAGAACTTGTTAAATATATTAAAATACTTTTCTAAGATTCTCTTTCATTATACTTAGAAAGCAATCCTCCTATTACCAGAGTTGCAATAACACCGACAAAAGTAAACCAGGTCCAGGCAACTAATTTAAGAGAAATAACGGTTATCATTATAAATATTCCAGCTACAAAACCTGCCAGAGCATCTTCCTGTTTAGATTTTTTAAAAAGGATACCAAGTAAAAAGGTACCAAGCAATCCGCCATAAGTAAATGAAGCTATGCTTAATGCAATTTCAACTACTGCCTGAGAACTTTCTTTAAAGAAGAATGCAGAAAGCACTAATAAAAATCCAAACATAATTGTGAATAAACGGGAAATGCGGAGCTTCTGCTGATCGTTAAGATCTCTTTTCGTTAATGGCAAATATAAATCCATCATTAAAGAAGATGAAAGTGAACTCATTGACCCTGCAAGGGTTGACATTGCTGCTGCAAGCAGGGCAGCTATTATTATTCCGGTTAAACCTATTGGCAGAACTTCAATTATAAACTTCGGAAAAATTTCATCGGACCTTAAATCCATTGGACCGTAAAAAGCATAAAGTAAAACACCAAGCATCAGAAAAACAGCAAACTGCATAATTACAATTACTCCGCTGCCAATAATTGCTTTCTGACTTCCTTTCAAATCCCTAATTGCAAGCAATCGTTGCACAACGAGTTGATCAGTGCCATGGGAAGCCATTGATAAAAACGCACCGCCAATCAATCCTCCTATTAAGGTGTATGGCTGCGCAAAGAAACCAGCAAATCCATTATCAAATCCCAAATTAATTATGCTTAGCTTTTCTGAAATGGCAGTGGTGCTTAAAGTTGATGATAAAGAATCCGGCAAAAGATTAATAATAAAAATTCCGGCTATAATTGCTCCGCCAATGTAAATGCTCATTTGAATGACATCTACCCAGATAATACCTTTGATTCCACCTGTATAGGTATAAACAAGTGAAACGACTGCAACAATAACAATTGCAATCATCGGGTCTATATTGAGCATTAGATAAATTGGAATTGCTGTTGCGAATAATCTTACTCCATCGGCAGCGGTTCTTGTAAAAATAAAAACTACAGAGGCGAATGATCTTGTTTTACCACCGAATCTAGTTTCAAGAAATGTATAAGCAGTTTTCAGATTTCCTTTGCTGTACTTAGGCAACAGAACCGCGGCAACAACAATTCTGCCGAGCAAATAGCCAACAGTAACCTGCAGAAAATTAAGATTGGCTAGATAGGCAAGTCCAGGAATGGAAATGAAAGTGAGTGCACTTGTTTCAGCGGCAACAATTGAAAAACATACTGCCCACCAAGGAATTTTTTCTGATCCTGCGAAATAATCCTGGATTGATTTTTGTTTTCCGCCGGATACAATTCCAAAAACCGCAACACCAACCAGATAAGCTGCTATGATAATATAATCAACAACAGCAGCTTCCAAATGCTATACTCCTTTCAATTCTTCTACCGCCTGTTGAACAGTTTCTGTTACAGGCAGAACTCTATCGAGCTGAGTTATTTTGATTAGAGAAAAAACTTTTTCCGATAGTGATGAAATTCTGATTTTACCATTGCTTGATGAAAGAATTCTGTTTGCAACAAGAATTGCACTCAAACCTGAAGAGTCGCAGCTTTCTACTTCACTTAAATCAATTATAAGCTTATTAACACCCTCCACTTTTAGCAGAACTGTAAATTCACCTTTAAGTAAGCCCGATATATTTGTATCTAATCTTTTTTCATTCAGTTTGAATACAGTTATATCACTTATTTTTTTGGTTTCAAAATTCATGAAACTTCCTCAAAACATTTTAAGACAATTTAAAAAATTATTATAAGAGTTTTCTGCTTTCTCTTCATTATTTGCTATTTGAAGATTATAGTAATTATCCGAACCTTTTCTATTAAAGCCAATTCTTACTTTTGAGGGAATAACCTGCAGAATATAAATGGCAAAAAGGTTTTCAGCTCTATTAAGATCCATAATTGAATCATAACGCATACTTTCAAGCTTAGCAGTAAGTTTATGATTTGGAAGATCGAGCTTTGTAAGTTCACCAATACCAACCTCAATAACTCTTGTCCGGTATATCTGCGGAAGAAGACTGACTCTATAATCTCTTGTAACGACCTGAAAACTTTTTTTATGCTCATCAAGAAATCTTAACACTTGCAACGATGCGTGAAAATCTTTTTCATCATCTGGAAGAACCACAAGAAAAGAAAATGAACGTTTGAAGGCTTTAGAAAAAGAAATTTCTTCAGTTATGCTGTTTTTAACTTTTTTGTTAATTAAGAACTTTGCTGTTTTTTCTTTAATAAATTCAATCATTCTGCATTTATTCTTTCATAATAACATGCTTAATTATGATAAATAGAAAACTCAAACTTTGATATTAATTTGTAACCCATCATTAAATGCTTTTTCGATTTTGCGTTTTACTTTTTCAATGTTCTTTTTTGCCAGATCTGCTGATTCAATGGCAATATATAGTTCCTTCTCAAGGTTAATGAACTCACTTGATTTTGCATATAATACTAGTTCATCAAGAAGTGGTTTTTGAGCAAGATCATAAAGGAAGTTTCCGTCTCCTGATAATAATCCCAGCTTATGTTTACAAAGTTTAGCGAATGATCCTGCTTTACAATCACAACTAATTGTAATCACATCTTGAATTTTACAAATTACCGTGTAGTAATCACTAGAACTACTCTTTGCTCGAAGTACTATTTCTTTCACAAGAAAAACATATGTTTTGTATATTAATGATTTAATTATGTAATATTTTAAGTTTAAATTTTCAAGAAATCATTTTTAACAAATCTTC
>DATHSU010000347.1:0-3222 GCA_035463895.1 Ignavibacteriaceae bacterium
CTTCTTTGCAGACATTTCTCAAACAGCACTAATAGTAATAGCAGTGCTTTTTGTGCTTTCAATTTTGATAAGAAATTTCTGGTGCAGATTTCTTTGTCCATATGGTGCACTGCTTGGAATCACCTCACTATTAAGTCCGAACAAAATTCAACGTACTGCGAAAAGCTGTATTGACTGCGGACTATGTAACAAAGCCTGTCCGTCATTTATAAAAGTGGATTCGGTAAAAACAGTATGGTCGGATGAATGTACATCGTGTTTGAATTGCATTGATGTATGCCCTGTAAAAGACACCCTGGAATTAAAAACAATTCTTCCAACTAAATTTAAAGTTGGTAAGAGAGTCGTTGCCATCGGTGTTATTACAATTTTTATGGCAACTACCGGCCTTGGAATACTAACAGGCTATTGGCAGAATGATATCAGCAAAGAAGAATATCTTATGCATTACAAACTAATGAACAGTTACGGTCATCCGACCGGCACAAAGGAAATTAAAAAATTAAATGAAGACGTGAAGAATGAGCAGACACTGCAGGCAACATTAATCAATGAAGCTCATGATGGAAAGAATTAACTGAAGAGTAATTCCAAAGTATGAATGTAGCGAACGACATGAAAATATACTCCAATAAGAAACTTTCTGACATTATTAATGTTAATGTGCGTGCAATTGCTGTGTTTGATAAATATAATTTTGATTATTGCTTTAATGGAAATAGATCGATAAGGGATGTATGCAAAGAGAAAAATTTGGATATCAGCATTTTAATTGATGAGTTGAAAGAAATATCTGATGAGTTTCAAATAGATAAGTTTTCAGAGTGGCGGCTGGATTTTCTAATTGATTATATTTTAAATAATCATCATCAATACATCCATAAAATGATTCCGGTTATTTCTGATCTTTCTCAAAAAATTCACGACGAATACGGTGAAAAATTTTCTGAGCTTAAATCAATAGTCAGGATATTTGCAGTGGTTTATAAAGATCTTAAACAGCATATGCTTAAGGAGGAACAAATTCTTTTTCCATATATCAAGCAATTAGTGTCTCTGAATATAGCCGGGAACAAATCCGAAAAACCTTATTTCGGAATGATTGATAATCCTATCAGTATGATGGAAAGCGATCATAAAAATGCTCTGGATGAATATGATAACCTGAAAAAATTAACAAATAATTTCACCTCTCCTGAAGATTCGAATGAGCCATTGAAAAATTTCTTAAAGGAGCTGAGAGATTTCGGAAAAGATTTGCATATACACATCCACCTGGAAAACAATATTCTTTTTCCCAAATCGATTGCCTTAGAGAGACAGATGCTTTAAATTTGTACAGCGGGAGCAATAATTACTTTTATTAAAATTAAATTGTATGAAAAGACACAAAGCACTGATTCTCCTGTCTCACGATCATCATAAGGGCTTGCTTTTAGCTCAGCTTCTTAAGAAGAATGCCCCTCCATATAAAGGATTACCAACAGATCCTGCCGGTAAAATGAATTATGCAATTGAAGCATTCAAATCCGATCTGACAATTCACTTTAAGGATGAAGAAGAAATTTTATTTCCGCTTCTTAGAAATAAAACTTCAGAACTTGATACACTAATTGATGAACTTCTCGACGAGCATAAAAAAATTGAAGACGGAATATCGTCACTCAATAAATCTGATGATCTTGTTGTTGATCTGAATAAAATTGGTGTTATACTCGAAAATCATATCAGAAAAGAGGAAAGAATACTTTTTCAAATGGCACAATCTGTCTTATCCGAAGTTGAATTAACTGGCATAGAAAGTGGAATAGAAAATTCACGGGAGAATTTTAAAAGAGTATGCTTAACCTCTACATTAAAAAATAAAAATTAATTTCTTCGAATTATGAAAAAAATAAAAGAAATACTGAAAGCACTTTTACCACCGCCTCAATGGCGATTTCCGGTGCTTTTTAGTTTTGGAATTTTCACCGGAATAGCTTTTCTGGTTCTTCATGTTGGAAGAGCAACATCATATCTCTCTGATGAACCCTCTGCTTGTGTGAACTGTCATGTAATGGCACCGTATTATGCAACCTGGCAGAATGGCAGTCACGGAAGATTCACTGTCTGTAATGACTGTCATGTTCCTCAGGATAATGTTATAGAAAAATATTTCTTTAAAGCATCCGATGGATTAAGGCATTCATATATGTTTACGTTCAGACTTGAACCCCATGTTATCCGTATTCACGAAGCAGGACGTAATGCAGTTCAGCGAAATTGTATTCGCTGTCATGCTGATCAAATCCATCCGATTTCAGTTCGGGCAATCAGTGGACAATCAATTCAGGAGCATGGAGATGGATACTGCTGGGATTGTCACAGAGAAACTCCGCATGGACGAGTGAACAGTCTCGCTTCCACACCATATGCAAGAGTTCCGCAGTTGAGCTCACCCATTCCTAAATGGATGGAAGAAAGTTTGGGAATTAAACGAAAATCAAATTAGAAAATAAAAGGCAGTACTATGAAACCAATAAGCGAAATAATTAAAACAAAACCCTGGGTTGGATGGCTGTTATTTTTAGGAACAGTCGTCATTGTATTTTTGATCGGTTTATTTGCTTCAACTATCATCGAAAGAAGAGGTGAAGCAGTTTATACAATGCAAATGTTAAAACCGATTAATGAATGGGAACCACGTAATGAAGTTTGGGGAGAGAATTTTCCGCGGCAGTATGAATCATATCTGAATACATTAAAAACAGATTTTGCCAGTGCTCACGGTGGTTCAAAGATGATAGATTACCTTGAAAAATATCCCGAGTTAGTTGTACTCTGGGCAGGGTATGCATTTTCAAGAGAATATAATCAGGGACGTGGTCATGCTCATGCAATTGAGGATATCCGTAATATTCTTCGCACCGGTGATAACGAATTTTCTCCACAGCCGGCTACATGCTGGACCTGTAAGAGCACCGACGTTCCAAGGATGATGAATGAAATCGGAACTGAAAACTATTACAAGGCTACCTGGAAGGAATTAGGCAGCCAGCATGTTAATCCTATTGGATGTCAGGATTGCCACGACCCTCAAACAATGAATTTAAGAATAACGCGTCCGGCTTTAATTGAAGCGTATGAAAGGCAGGGTAGGGATATCAATAGTTTTTCACGGCAGGAAATGCGTTCACTTGTTTGTGCACAATGTCATGTCGAGTATTATTTCAAAGGTGAAGG
>DATHSU010000348.1:0-2888 GCA_035463895.1 Ignavibacteriaceae bacterium
GGAACTGAAGTCAGTACATAGTTAACAATCAGGAATGGAATGTAGGTTATAAAAATTGTTATCCAGAAGTTTCTTGAGGTAATTAATCTGTCAAACAAAAACGAAATCAAAAAGAAAGAAGCCGTATAAAGTGAAACTGTTAAGGTGTATGGTTGATCATTAAAGATATATGCATTTATGAGAAGTAATATTAAAGGAATTAAAAAGTAATATTTGCTTACGTTTAGCTTTTTATCCTTAATATAAAAATTAACTGTTTCATAAATAAATAAGCAGCTATATGGAACGGTAATAAAGAAAAGTATTTCTTCCAACGGCAAGCTGAATAAATAAACGCCAGTAAGATATTCAGGATTAAATCCCCAATCACCTCTGACTGTGGCTATTGAATCCCAGATAATATAAGCAGTGCTTACAAAAAGCAAAGAAAAGAAATAATAAGGCAGTTTAGTATAAAACCTCAGATTCTTTTCGAATGAAAGAATCATTGGGACCATAATTATCAAAATATTTATTAAAAGATATTTGCTCATATAAAACAGAAAAGCCGGAAAATGACCGGCTTAAATTTATCAAAGTTATTTTAATGTATTATGTGGTTTTTAGAATTTTAACTTCAACAAGCGATTTTAATAATAAAGCCGTTTTTGTAAGATTGGAAATTCTAACACGCTTTTTCATCAATTCTTTAACACGCATTTTTTTAATTTTTTTGAATAATACAACGTAATAAAGATATGCCGAATAAACACCAAGCTTTACACCGTGAGGTAGCCTTTTAATTCCTTTCAGAGCTTCAGAAAATTCTTGTTCTATCTCCGATTCTAACTTTTGTTTACTTTCATCATCTATTTCAATTTCGTTGTCAACACCCGGAAGATAAATTCGTCCTCTTTCATCAATATCGCTTTTAATATCACGTAAAAAGTTAACCTTTTGAAAAGCAGAACCAAGTGCTTTTGCAGGTTCAATCAATTCGGCAAATAATTTTTTATTATCTCCGCAGAAAACCTGAAGACACATAAGGCCAACAACTTCTGCTGAACCGTGAATATATTGATTGTATTCCTTAAGCTCATAGTATGCATTTGAAAGATCCATTTGCATACTATCTAGAAATGCTTTTATGTAGGAGTAGTCAATTTTATAATTTTTTACAGTCTGAACGAAAGAATGTAAAATAGGGTTGGTGGATATACCATTCTTTAAAGCTTCGTCTGTTTCTTTTCTGAAATCAGACATTAATTTTTCTTTGTCATAATCGTGGAATGTATCAACAATTTCATCCGCCAATCTTACAAAGCCGTAGATGCTGTATATGGCATCACGATATTGCGGTGCAAATGCTGAAATTCCTAAACTGAAAGACGTACTATAAGATCTGGTAACTATCTTACTTATTTTATTTGATGTTTTATGATAAAGTTCCATAATCTTCTGCTATTCTTTGTGTAACTAGTTTAGAACTGATTATAACCATTGGAAGTCCCGTGCCTGGAGTTGTTGAAGCCCCGACATAATATAAATTCGGAAAAACTTCATCTTTATTTTTAGGCCTAAAAGCCCCGACCTGCATAATTCCGTGTGCAAGACCTAAACCTGAACCTTTGTAAAGATTGAACATTTTCTCCCAATCAACCGGAGTATAAATTTCTTTAACTAATGTATTTGCCTTTATATCAAATCCAGTTCGCTTTGATAAATCATCAATAATGTTATTAGCTAACTCCTCTTTATCATCCCAGTTGGTTTTGAATCTCCTGTCCGGAACGGGGCAAAGGATAAAAAGATTTTCACAACCTTCAGGTGCACACTCATGAACTGATTTTGAAAGTACGTTCACATAGTAGTATGGCTTTTGCGGACTAATAGATGAAGTAAAAATCTTATCGGCATAGCCTCTGAAATTGCTTCCAAGGAAATAGTTATGATGCATCAACTTATCAATTTTTCCTTTGACGCCGATATACATTGTAAATGGAGCTAAAGTCCATTCCATTTTATCGAGTTTCTTTTCTGAGAATTTTTCTCTTTCTAGAATTTGCCCTCTGAAAGAGGCAGCATCTGAATTAGAAATGAAGATATCCGCAGTCCAGATTTTGCCATTATTATCTATTAAAGAATTCAGTTTGCCGTTTGAGTTTGAAACACCGACAACTTCAGTATTATAAACGATCTCCACACCTTTTTCATCAAGTATTTTCATCATCTCTTCAACCAAACGATACATACCGCCTTTAACTTTCCAGTAGCCGTTGTGCTTCATTTCAGTATAGTTCAGCAAAGAATAAATTGCCGGCGTTTCAAAAGGTGTAGAACCAAGAAAAAATGCAACTAATGAAAAGATCACTCTTACCTCCTCAGATTCAAAATTCTTTTCGACTTCTCCCCACATTGTTCTGAAAAGATAAGGAAGATGTTTTAGGGGAACACGGGTAAGTTTAAACAAATAATCAGCAAGACTGTTATAATTTGATTTAACAACTTTGTCTTCCGTGTCGTGGAAAAATTCTCCGGCTCTTTGTAAATATTTTTCTACTTTTGCAGCTAAATTGGGCTCGAGATCCTTGAACTCTTCCTCGAGTTTTTTTAAGTCTTTCCATATACTGTATGATCTATCATTACCTTCAAAATACACCTGGTATAATGGATCTAATTCTTCAAGTTCAACGGGAGTTTTAATGCCAACACTATTAAATAGTTCATCAAGTTCATAACTCATACTCATAAAAGAAGGACCAACGTCAAAAGTAAAGCCATCTATCTTAAGCTGATTTAACCTTCCGCCTGGTTTTGAATGTTTTTCGAGGATTGAAACTTTATATCCTTGAGTAGAAATTCGTAGGGCTGTAGATAAACAACCTAATCAACTGCCTATTATTATAACC
>DATHSU010000349.1:0-3463 GCA_035463895.1 Ignavibacteriaceae bacterium
TGCTATCATAGCAGCATTATCACCGCAATATTCAAAAGCAGGTATAATAAGTTTTACATCATATTTATTCGCTAATTCGCTGGCTGCTTCTCTTAACATTTTATTTGCAGCTACTCCACCAACAACTGAAATAGATTTTATATTAAAATTTTGAATAGCTTTTTCAAGCTTTCTAATAAGTGCCTGAACAACTGCAAATTGAAACGAGGCAGCAATGTCATAAATAATTTGTTCATTCAAGTTACCATTTAATGATTGAACATATCTAAGTACAGATGTTTTAATTCCACTGACTGAAAAATTATATGGATCTTTTAACTGTGCGATTGGAAAATATATTTTATTTTGCTCACCCTTTGTTGCAGCAGCCTGAATTTTGGGTCCGCCCGGATAACCAAGCCCAAGCATTTTTGAAACTTTATCGAAAGCTTCTCCGGCAGCATCATCAACTGTAGAACCGAGTTTTACTATTTCAGTAAAGCTTTTTACTAGCAGCAGTAATGTGTGTCCGCCCGAAACAACCAATGCAATAAACGGGAAGTCAGGTTTTTCTTCCATCAGGAAACCTGAAAATATATGACCCTCGATATGGTTGACACCAATAAATGGTTTATTAAGTGAGTATGAAAGTCCCTTTGCATATGTTAATCCAACTAATAAAGCTCCAATCAGGCCTGGACCAGCCGTTGCAGTGATCAAATCAACATCATTTAGTGAGATTGAACTTTTCTGAAGTGCTTCTTTAACAAGCGGATTGACAATCTGAAGGTGTGCCCTGCTGGATAATTCCGGTACAACCCCGCCGAATTTTTTATGAAAGTCCTGTGAAGAAATTAAATTAGCAGTAATCTTTCCATTCTTTAAAATTGCAACTGATGTTTCATCGCAGGAACTTTCAATACCTATTACAATCATAACCTTCCGAAACTTATAATACTTTTAACAATATGCCCTGCCATTGACGGATTTTCTTTTAGTCTTCTAATGGAATATGCATACCAGTCACTTCCAAACGGTACATAAATACGAATCTTATAACCATCGTTGTTAATCCTATCTCTCAAATCCTCCCTCACTCCAAGCAGCATCTGAAATTCAAATTTTTTATTCGGAATATTCATTTCCCTGATAAGTTTATACGATTCATCAATTAAGTATTTATCGTGTGTGGCTATTCCTACGTAGTTGCCATTCTTAAGCATTTCAGCGAGCGACTTCATAAAATTATCTCTTACTGCCTGTTTGTCTTTATAAGCAATTGAATGCGGTTCTACATAAATACCCTTACACAATCTATAGTTAGTCCCAAGTTTATTCAATATTACTACATCATCATAAGTTCTTTTTAAGTATGATTGAAATACAATACCGACATTTTTATAATTTTCATAAATTCTTTTATATAAATTAATTGTAGCATCCGTATAAGGAGAATCCTCCATATCAATTCTTACAAAGTTATTAATTTCGTTGGCTTTTTTAACCAGTTCCAACACCTGTTCATATGCAAAGTCCTCATCAATGGCTAGACCCATTTGAGTTGGTTTAATGGAAAGATTAGAAAGTAAATTATGTTTTTTTATGGCATTAAGAACTTCGAGGCAGGCATTTTTTGCAGCTATAGCTTCTTCTTTATTTGTAACAGACTCACCCAATACATCCATTGTTGCATAAATACCTATAGAATTTAATTCCTGCACGGCTTTGATACCATGTTCTAAACTTTCGCCGGCAATATATTTTTTTGAAAAGAAACCCACAACAGACTTAGGCATCAACTGTACAAATTGAACTATGAGCTTATTGAATAGTGACACTGCAAACTCCTGAAAATTGTCGGAGTAAAATTAACTAAATTTCGTTATGAATAAAATTAAGAGTGAGATTGAGTTAATCTGCAGGTTTTAAATTAAGACCTTTATCAGGATCGGGTTTATTTAGCAGTATAAATAAGAGTTTTGCTTTTTGCTTTAGGGATTTTAAATCTGAGTTATTTTCAAAAATAAAATCTGCTCTTTTACGTTTTTCATCTTGAGGTATTTGCATATTCTCCCGTTCAACAAATTGTTCTTCGGTATATCCGTCTGATTTTTTCTTCCGCTGAAATCTCAATTCCCTGTCAGCCGTTATTAGAATCACAAAATCAAACAGGTTTTCCATATCGGCTTCGTAAATAAGTGCGGCTTCTAAAAAGATTATATCCTTATTTTTGAGGAAGGATTCCATCAGTTCAACAGATTTATTTATTACCATTGGATGAAGAATGGATTCTAAATGAGTAAGATTCTGTTTGTTACTAAAAACTTTTTCTGCTAGATAAGTTTTATTGAGTTTTTCATTTTGATAGGATTCTTTTCCGAACTCTTTAATAACTTTTTCTTTTACTGCAGGATCATTTGAAAGAATAATTTTAGAAAGATCATCAGCATTAATGACTGTAAAACCTTCTTCCTCAATAAATTTTGAAAAGGAGGATTTCCCTGAACCAATATTTCCTGTTATAGCTATTTTTAATTTATTTTTACTCATAAAAAAAAGGGCTTTGAAGCCCTTTACTTAATATTATTTAGCATAACCAATTTTTCTAACTTCACGAATTACAGTAACTTTTATTTGACCGGGATATTCCATTTCTTCTTCAATTTTGGATGCAATATCATGAGCAAGTTTTTCTGCAAAAATATCATCAACCTTTTCCTGCTCAACAACAACTCTTATTTCTCTGCCAGCTTGAATGGCATACGTCTTTGCAACTCCTTCAAAAGATTTTGCCAATAGTTCCAGATTCTCGAGACGCTTTACATAACCCTCAAGCGGTTCCCTTCTTGCACCGGGTCTGGCACCACTAATTGCATCGGCTGCCTGCACAAGTGCTGCAATTGGATGCTCCATTTCAATATCTTCGTGATGTGAACCAACTGCATTAACCACAATCGGGTGTTCTTTGAATTTTTTCGTAAGGTCATAACCAATTAATGCATGAGGACCTTCAATATTTTTATCAACTGTTTTACCAACATCGTGAAGTAAACCAGATCTTTTTGCAATTGTTGTATCAAGACCAATTTCTGATGCCATTATTCCGGTAAGATAAGCAACTTCAATACTATGCTGAAGAAGGTTTTGTCCGTAACTCGACCGATATTTCATTCTTCCGATATGTTTAACCAATTCCGGGTGCATATTATGAAGGTTAAGCTGTAGGATCGTATTTTCACCTTCTCTAACCAGTTCTTCCTCTAGTTCTGTTGTAACTTTTTGCACAACTTCTTCAATACGGGCAGGATGAATTCTACCGTCGGCAATAAGTCTTTCGAGTGAAACTCGTGCAATTTCTCTTCTGAATTGATCAAAAGATGATAGTATAACTGCTTCGGGGGTATCATCGACTATCACATCGACTCCGGTTGCAGCTTCGAAGGCACGTATATTTCTACCTTCTTTACCTATTATACGGCCTTTC
>DATHSU010000350.1:0-4924 GCA_035463895.1 Ignavibacteriaceae bacterium
TTGGCTTTAAAATAAAAATTGCGAAACCATTTAGATTTCGCAACTTCTTAGTAGCGGGGGCAGGACTTGAACCTACAACCTTCGGGTTATGAGCCCGACGAGCTACCAATTGCTCCACCCCGCGATTTAATTTCCAAAGAATAATAATTTGGGACGACAAATATAGCTATTCAATACAGATAAAACAAGACAGGATTAAGCTTTGCTTGTCGCCCAAATAAATTTATCCATCAATATTATTGAAGCTTGATGCAATTCCATCAATTGCCTGGGAACGAACGTGTATTTCGTTCAGCTTTTGAATGAGTCTGAGTATAACTTTTCGTTTTTCCTCTACCAATTCGTTCATAAAACTACTTACATCCGGCATATTACATTCATCCAAAATACTTTCATAGTATCTGACCATAGCGGTTTCCCGTCTAAGCGCTTCATTAAGTGTAGCGCAGGTATTTTTACAAGCGTGCTGGCAGTTTACATCTTTTTCTGTCATAAGGCTTCCCTCAGTACTTTATAGTTACTGATTTCATGCTGAAACATGTTCAGCCTGTTTAGCTAATTCTTTACCACGTTCCAATGCCTTTTCATTAAAAGGAATCAGATTGTGTCTTCTGGGTGGTAATGCTTTTTTAAGAGCGTCAATTATGGTTTCAATTTTTATAATGGGTCTTCGTTCAATAAATGCACCAGCCATTACCATATTTGCCACCTGCTTTGCTTCAAGTTTATCAGCTTCTTCATTGGCACTAATACATATAATTTCTATATCTTCTCTGGTAGGAGGTTTTATTACGGTAGACTGTTCATAAATGAGTAATCCACCGGGTTTAACAGCTTTTTCAAATTTGTCCACTGAAGGCTGGTTCAGCAGCACTGCTGTATCAAACTTTGTAACTATTGGAGAACTTATTCTGGACCCCGAAACAATAACTATACAGTTAGCTGTACCTCCGCGCATTTCAGGACCATAAGATGGCATCCAGCTAACTTCTTTTCCTTCGATCATACCGGCATAGGCTATTAATCTTCCCAATGAAAGTACACCCTGCCCGCCGAATCCGGCAAAAATCATTTCATGTTCTTTTGTCATTTTAAATTCCTTATTCTTTAATTCAAAATTATTCTTTTGGAACCTTCAGATCACCTGGAGGATACATCGGCAACATATGATCTTCAAGATATTGAATAGTTTGCACTGGCGTCATTTTCCAGCCTGAAGGACAATTCGAAACGACTTCCACAAAGCAGGTCCCTTTTTTCTGTTTCTGATATTCGAATGATTTTAATAAAGCTTTTTTTAATTTCCTAACGCCGTTAGGATTATGAACTACCTGCCTGGTTACATAATATGCACCGGGAAGCTGGCAAAGCAGATCAGAAATTTTAATTGGCATTCCAACCGAAGAAACATCTCTTCCATATGGAGAGGTTGATGTTACCTGGCCGGGTAAGCTTGTAGGAGCCATCTGACCGCCGGTCATTCCGTAAATACCGTTGTTAATAAATATCATTAAAATATTTTCACCGCGGTTTACAGTATGAATTGTTTCAGATGTTCCGATTGCTGCAAGATCGCCATCACCCTGGTATGAAAATACATACTTATCTGGCAGCACTCTTTTAACTCCTGTGGCAACAGCACTGGCTCTGCCGTGCGGAGCTTCCTGCATATCAACATTCATATAGTGATACGCAAATACAGAACAGCCAACCGGAGCAATTCCTATTGTTTCTTCCTGAATACCCAGTTCCTGAACAACTTCCATTAAAACGCGATGAACAACACTGTGTCCGCATCCCGGGCAATAATGAAACGGCAGGTCTGTTAAAGTATCCGGTTTGCAGTACACCTGTTCGAGTTCAATTTCAGATTCTTCTAAATATAATTTTTCGTTCATTTTTATTCTCCTACACCTGGATTGCATTTAGTTGTTCATGAATTTTTTCAACTTCGTGTAAAATTTCTTCAGGAGTTGTAATCATTCCGCCCATTCTTCCTTTAATATAAACCGGCACTTTTCCTTCTACTGCTAATCTCACATCTTCAACCATCTGCCCTGCACTCATTTCAATTGAAACCATAAACTCAACCTGATCAGCAAGCTCTCTTAATCTTTTGTAAGGATAAGGATAAAGAGTGATTGGTCTGAGCAATCCGATTTTAATTCCTTTCTCTCTTCCAATATCTACAACCTTCTGGCATATTCTTGCTGAAAGCCCATAAGCCACGAGAATTATCTCAGCATCTTCTGTACTAATTTCTTCAAACCGGACTTCACATTGCATTGCTTCATATTTTTTCTGAAGCTGAAGGTTTACCTGTTCCATTTCTTCCGGCTGAATAAACAGTGAGGTAATTACGTTATGATCTCTGTCTTTGGTTTTTCCCGTAGTAGCCCAGGGTTTGGGAATTTTAGGAAGAGAACCTTTTTCCGGAAGGACCACTTTTTCCATCATTTGTCCAAGAGCACCGTCAGTAAGTATCATTGCAGGATTACGGTATTTTTCAGCTAATGCAAAAGCATCTAATACAAAATCAGCCATTTCCTGAACTGATGCCGGTGCTAAAACAATAAGGTGATAATCGCCATGACCACCTCCCTTTGTGGCCTGAAAATAATCACCTTGTGAAGGCTGAATAGTTCCTAAACCTGGTCCGCCTCGTGCAACATTTACAACTAAACATGGCAGTTGTGCAGCAGCAATATACGATAGACCTTCTTGCATTAAACTTATTCCTGGTGATGAAGAAGAAGTCATTACCCTTGCACCGGCGCCGGAAGCACCATAAATCATATTTATTGAAGCAATTTCACTTTCTGCCTGCAGAATTAATGCCTCGTGCTTAGGAGCTTCTCTTTCAAGATACTCAAGAACTTCTGACTGCGGTGTTATTGGATAGCCGAAATAAGCATCAATATTTGCTCGAAAAGCTGCTTCAGCAAGGGCTTCATTGCCCTTCATCAAACTTGCTTCGCCTTTTGTTTTTTCTTTATTGTCCATTAAAAATACCTTTTCAGTTTTACTGATAAAATTATTTTGCCTCTACTGCTTTTTTAGCAGGTTTGGGTTGCCTGAAAACTTCTATTGCTGCTTCGGGGCAAACAATTGCACAATTAACACAGCCGGTACAGACATCATTTATCAACTCAACAAATCTATATCCCTTATCATTAAATTGTTGTGCCAGAGCGAGAGCATCCTGAGGGCAGGCTATAATGCAAAGTTCGCAACCTTTACAAATTTTTGCATCAATTTTGATAGTTCCTTTTGCCATAATTAAGTCTCTTTCGGAATGTGAAATTCTTAAAATTAGTGGTAAAATCTCAATCTTAATGCCACTAAGTAGAATTGACTTAAATCAATGAAAAGTAAGCTTTTAACACATGTATTATCAGATTTAGGAATGTTAAAAGATGGCGTATTCCTATTTTCGAGAAGATTAAAAATCAGTCAATCATTAGTAAATAATTAACAATAATTTCAATCCAAACAAGAGTTTCTAGGAAATATTAAATAGCGGCTTTTTTATTACTTGCCTGGAATAATACAATTAGGAAATATGGTTTTCATTCAATTGCATAAATTATATTTTAATAAGGTAAATGTTCCGTTTTCTTTTTATAAACATTGAAGAAATAAAATGAATCTGATCAATAATAACCTCGGTCTATTAACAGACATGTATCAGCTTTCAATGATGGAAGCTTACTTAAAAGAAAACAGGCATAACACGCCTGCAGCATTTGATTACTTTTTCAGAAAATTACCTTTTGAAGGCGGATATGTTATCTTCAGCGGGTTATCAGAACTGCTTGAGAATCTGAATTATTTAAAATTTGATGAATCAGATATTGATTTTCTTCATAAAATTAAAAGCAGCTCAAATTTTCTTGAATACCTTAAAAATTTTTCTTTTAAAGGAACAATCTATTCAGTTGATGAAGGTACAATAGTTTTTCCGAATACGCCGGTTGTGATGGTCGAAGGAAATCTGGCAGAAGTTCAACTGATCGAAACATATCTTCTTAACACCTTAAATTTTAATTCTCTTATATCAACAAAAGCATCGCGTATCCGGTTGGTGGCACAGGATAAAATTCTCAGTGATTTCGGATTACGCCGTGCTCAGGGCCTTGGCGGTATTCAGGCAAGTAAAGCAGCCATAATCGGAGGGTTTGATTCAACTTCTAATGTTCTTGCTGCAAAACTTTTCAATCTAAATGCAGTTGGTACTATGGCTCACTCTTTTGTTCAAAGTTATGATGACGAGTTAACTGCTTTCAGAAAGTTTGTGAACACCCATCCTGAAAATGGGGTGCTAGTAATTGATACTTACAACACATTACAGTCCGGTTTGCCAAATGCAATTATTGTTGCTAAGGAAATGGAGAAAAATGGTTACCGGTTAAAGGGTATAAGATTAGATAGCGGGGACCTTGCCTACCTGGCTAAAGCGGCAAGAAAAAAACTTGATGAAGAAAATCTTAATTATGTTAAAATAATTGTTTCAAACCAGCTTGATGAAAGAGTTATTAAAAGTTTGCACGAACAGGAAGCACCAATAGATATTTTTGGTGTTGGAACTAACCTTGTTACCGGTAATCCGGATGCTGCGTTAGACGGAGTGTTCAAACTTTCAATGTTTAACAACAGACCCAGATTAAAAGTCTCTGAAAATATTAAAAAGGTAACCTTGCCCGGTATAAAAAAGATAATCAGATATAAAGATAATGACGGGTATTACCAGGCAGACGCTGTTACTTTAAGAGAGGAAGAAGTTGTTGAAAAAATATTTCATCCCTTTGAAAAAGAAAAAATAAAATCCCTTAAAAACTTAAGAGCTGAAGTGATTACAAAACCTGTATATGAAGGAGGCGAAATAAAAATAACATTGGGATCTCCTCAATCAATCAGGGAAAAG
>DATHSU010000351.1:0-1959 GCA_035463895.1 Ignavibacteriaceae bacterium
GCATTGAACTGCGCACCGTGTTCCCCGAAGACACGTAAAAAAATTGGGAACAAAACAATAACTGGCGAATCTAATTACGCCTTAGCTGCTTAATTTAAGTATTAACAGCCGTTCACCATATCCTCTCGTACCGGGCTATGACTGAACGTTGATTAGGTATGATAGCTGATTCTGTTGCCTGTGCAGATGATGCGAAATTAAAACAGGTAAGCTTAATGCGATCCCTGTCTGTTGGGCAGTATTAAGTTAAAACAATTAACAGACTATGTGTGTAGACGTTCCTTGGATCTTAACTTCGGACGCGGGTTCGACTCCCGCCACCTCCACTATGCTTCGTTTTAAGCTGTGCATTAAACGAAGATTGCAAAAAGGTACCTAGAGTAATCGGCATTCTTTTTCTAGATAATAAAGTTTATTCTTATCTGCATGTCGGATAAATCCTGAAAAGGATTTTACAGACTCTTACCAAGATTCTCAAGCAATTAATCTTATTATGACCACCAAATTTCCATCTAATTTTGAAGGACTTATAAGAAAACAATTTGTTAAGAACGCCAAGGCTAAACTGGTATTTACTTTTTTCAGTCTGCTTAACTATCAATCTAATGAACCGGATTAACTACTGAAAATTCACAGAGTTTCTATTTGTTCATGTAGAGAAATAGATTGATCAGACATAACATTAACTATTCACTGGGGGTCAGGAATTTAACTATTCCTGAGAAAGTTTGAATTAAATATATAATACCTCATCAACTGAATGGTTAACTAACCGAAATAAATTTCTTCCCGATCCTTTTCAGTTATATATGTTTACAAATTAAATTTATGGAGGAATGCGGTTTAAGCAAATCACCCGGATTAATCGGCAGAGCAGTGATTGTTTAATTGTATTTATACTATTATAATTTTGTAATCATATTGTTAATACATCTTTATCATTTCTCATTTTTTCATTTCGATATGCAATAGTCTGCGGTACCTGAATTTTATTTCATTCAGGGCTATATTTTCGTGCAGTAAAAAAATGCAATAAATCTGCAAAAAACTTGCTTTTTATCAGAAAGATTTTATTTTATAATAAGACCGTGGTCATATTGATTCAGATTTTATGATCATAAATATTCTGTAAACAAATTTATGAAAAACGTAAATTGATGGTTTGTTGAATCGTTTTAAAGATTATTCAATGGACTAAAGGAAAATACCTGATATTAATTCACAAAAAAAATGGAGATAACAATAGCATGACAGATAGAAAAGAGTATATTGAAAAGTTGACGGAGCAGCTAAAAGATTTAGATGACAAAGTTCAATTATTTCATGTGAAAGCTCAAACATTGAAAGTTGATTCTAAAGAAAATCTTGAAAAACAGCTTGCTGAATTCCGATCTAAAAAAGATGCTGCACAGGATAAAATACAGGATTTGAAAAACTCAACTGAAAGTTCCTGGAAAGAACTGAAAGCAGATTCAGATAAAATTTGGGATGAAATGAAAAACACAGTTGAGGAAGTAGTATCAAATATTAAATGACAACCTAAAAATGCGTTAGCGTAACAATGCAATTATTACAAAAAGGAGAATCAAAATGTCAGTAGTAAAAGTTATAGAGTTATTAGCTCAATCAGAAAAAAGCTGGGAAGATGCTGCACAGGTTGCTTTAGCTGAAGCTTCAAAATCCGTACAGAATATACAATCAATCTGGATAAAGGATCTGAAGGCTGAAGTTGAAAATAATAAGATTGTTCGCTTCAGAGTAAATGCGAAAGTGTCATTTATAGTCGGCAAATAATTAATTATTGTTGATCTGTTATTACATTAAAATTTACTTTTATTCACATTTACAGTTTGTATCATAGCAAGAAAATATTCTGATCACCTGTTAAAATAATTAGTTTAATTACGGTAATAACAGATCGACATTGTTTTTATTAAATAAATAGTTTTGAGATGAGTA
>DATHSU010000352.1:0-9036 GCA_035463895.1 Ignavibacteriaceae bacterium
AAATACTTATCAAGACTTGAAAGTCCCGGCACTGTAAAAAAGCCGGCATTAAAACCGGATTGATTTCCACTAACATCTTTCAGAAGGAAACTATAATTTATCGCATCACCATCGTTAAATCCGCTTTGAAGAAAGAAACCATAAATATTATCGTTAGCGAGTGAATCGCCATGCATTCCGTCATCATACATTTGATAATATTGGGGGGGCGAACCATTGTTTTGTAAAATTAGTATTACAGAATCAACGGCCGTATCGTCTAAAACCCATGCTCTGAAAGTTACAGACTCGTTGTGATTCGGTGATGTAGGATTAACAGAATGAGCAAACAAATATGGCGGACCATTTGTATCAATGGTTTCCCCACCAATTCCATAGTATATCTGTTTCTTCTGGTTTTGTATGCTGAATGCTCTTGATGATGAAAATGAAACAACAGGTTTTCCGCTCCATAAACTTAGCGAAAGGTTATCATCTATGCCTTTATAGGTTGTAAACTTTTCTTTAGGACTCCAGTTGTTTCCATCATTGGTGCTGGTGATATAATTAATATCTTTTTGTGTAAATCCGCTTAAAGATGTTTGTTCTTCTTCTTCAAAGAATATCCACACCTTGCCGGATTGATCTTTTATACCACGTGCATTTATCATATCATTGTCGCTGCCGATAAGCAATTCTTTTGATGACCAGGAAAAACCGCCGTCTGTGGTTGTTCTATAAAAAATATCACTGCTTCCATTTGTTGAATCATTGTAAACAATCATATCCTTTGAAGAACTAAGAGCTAAAAGGTTTCCATTTACTCCAGCCGTATCAATAGTTGTTGACCCGGACCAGTTAACACCATCTGTACTTGCGATTGTGTAAATGCCGCGGCTAATAAAACTACCGGGGGGATTTATATAACTGTGTACAAAGACAGCAGAGTTGTTGGAGCTTTTTCCTAAAGAAGACCGGTAAACCGCTCTTCGCAGAGGGGGAGTGGGGCGTGTTGGTAATATTGATGGCTGAGTCCAGCTGTTACAATTATCGTCAGAGTAAATTATTCTATATTCGCCAGATCGATAAGTGAAAAGTATTCTGCCGGAATTAAGCTGAATGGCATTTATATCGGGACTTATTTGCAGTTGAGAGCTAAACAAAACAAGGATATTCTCATCAATCCAGCTGTTTCCGCTATCCGTGCTTCTAGCGTATTTTATTTCAAGATTAAAAGAATCATACCAGAACAATATCAAATCATTATTCTGTAAACCAAGAATAAAAGATTCATTATAATCTTTTTCATAAGACTGAAGCGGAAATCTTTCCGGCACAGTTATTTGTGCAGCAATGCTAATGGTTCCGATTAAGAACAAAATCAATTTTAAAGTTCGTGTTCTCATAACTTCTCCCTTTCTAAATTATGCATTTACGAAAGTCTCCCTTAAGATCCGCACAATCTTATCTGAGTATTATCATCTTCTCCGATTGAGAAAAATCATTAATCTGAAGTCTGTATATATAAACACCGCTTGCCAGTCCTTCTGAGTTGAACTGGACTTCATATCTTTTTGCCGGCTGAAACGAGCTAACAAGAGTTTTAACTTCCTGACCCAGAATATCAAAAACCTTAAGAGTAACAAGTCCATCTTCAAGCAGATCATATCTGATAGTAGTAGAAGGATTAAACGGATTAGGATAGTTCTGGAATAGCTCATAGTTATCAATAACATAAGTAGGTTCGCCGGGTTTATAAGCAAGTGAGCTGAAGTTGCTTAGATATTCATCAATAGCTTTTTGCACATTGTCCCTGGCAACAGTAATTGAATTTAATCTGTCGGCACCTCTGCCGGCAACATAGGCAAAAATAATTTCAACGGGTTCATCTTTTACCAAATCGAATAGACCGACACTTAGCATTAAACGATGATCTGTAGATCTGTTGTTTATCCATCCAATATTGGTAACCGGGTCGCCGGAGTACCAAAAGTGCGGATTTATTTCGGAGCAGGGAATATTTCCCTGAATACCGCCGGTTACGTCTGTGCAAGGATCCAGAATATTACCATTGGGTAGTAAACCTCTCATATAATTTCGGGCCTGAATTTCATTAAGTGGTTCACCACGAGTCGGATCACTTCTCATAAAATTAACAGATGATAAAACAGCAATATTTTTATATGCCGGCAGCAGTTCGTAACCAATTTGTGGCCCGCGGTTGATTCTGGCAGTATCCGAAATATCACCAGATACGACCGGACCCTGAAGTAAAGTTTTGAACAGAGCCGGGGGATTTTCACCATATCCATTTGGTTCATCGGCGGTGCTTTTATATATGAATGACGATTGAAGAGATGTATCGCATCCGGCAAGATCTGTAAAATATGATGCTCCAATATCGGGATCGCTCCATACTGAGATAATTACAGAGTCCAGTTTTTCTGCAGCAGTACCGCGGTTAATAATTCTGTATCTGAAGAAAACAACATTTTCTAATTCAGGTAGTGAAGAGGCAAAAACAGTTTGCTGAATTTCAATTCCCTGCGGTTCGATACCGACAAACCTTAATCTGTCAGTCTGTGCGTCATTGAATACACACCAGATAGTTTTATCGCCAATCAGATCGGGCATGTCTTCATTCGGATCCCAGATACCGTTGTTATTAAAGTCAACAGGATTGTAGATACCATCACCGTCGCCGTCGTAAAAATCAGCACCAAGACTAACCGCTTCGCGCCAGTTCTGCCAGCTGCTGCCAAAGGGAGCATCATTGGCATTAACCGAATACAGAATATTTTTCGGATCAAGTGGATCTGATCCAACTGTGCCAGGCTTATAGTTTTCTATTAATGAAGAACTGGCTTGTCCGTTTGCCCATAAAATTCCATTAGTATAACCTGAAAGGAGAAATCCTCCTGAATAAATAATTCCGGATTCTTCATATTCACTGCCGCTAGACCTTACAAAAAAATTGTGAGCGCGTATTGCTTGATTTTGCAGGTTATCTTCAACTATTAATGAATCAGCAAAACTTCTTTCTAAAGTTACGTTGGCAATTCTTCCGGTATTATCAAGCGGCAGTTTTAATTTATTAACTATCATTCCGGCTTTTTGATTGTTTCGAAAATCACTAAGTAAAACGATATTTCCGTATATACTGTCGCCCGCTTCCCCATCATTGTGATTCCCATCATCAAAGAGTTCCAGGTATGTTCCATCTGTAAGACTGAGATACACTTTGGATATATCATCATCATCAACCGCTTTAACTGTAAATATTATTGAAGTGTCTTTTAACCCTGCAAACGTCAAAAAATTATAATTTAAAATTACAGGCGGAGTGTATTGTTCAACCGTTACCTCGGGGATCATAAATGCAAAAGTATAACCTAATAAACTGCTTGAATGATTTACAAATCTCTGAGTTCTGAATGTTAAAAATGGCTTATCTGTATACCGTGATGCTGAAATAAAGGAATCATCTCGGAGGTATTTTGTTAATTGCTGAGGGTCTGACCAGGAAACACCGCTATCAGTGCTTTTTACATAAAAAATGTTATTTGGTAAAGTGTTTGTCTGGTCAAGTCTTAATGTGTCTTCAACCTGATAAATGATCCATAAAGTGTTATCGTTAGTTTTAACTATTCTCGGACGGGATTCATTCTTATTTGAACCGGCAATTACAATTGAATCGCTCCAGGTATTTCCATTATCCATACTTTGTTTAACATAAATAT
Organism: Ignavibacteriaceae bacterium; assembly: GCA_035463895.1. Lineage (GTDB taxonomy): Bacteria > Bacteroidota > Ignavibacteria > Ignavibacteriales > Ignavibacteriaceae > JAGXRK01. The sequence continues at coordinate 3,720 of DATHSU010000352.1, forward strand.
TTCTTAATGGAGGACTTAGGGAATAAGCTGCTTCATAAACAGTTATGAGAGTGTTATCGTCATATGCCAATAAGCCGGCATCATATAACCATAAAGGATTTTGCAGAGTTCTTTTAAGATACTCTGTTAAATCGCTTTCCCACGACTCGCCCTGGTCGAAGCTTCTTCTGTATGATGCAATGGTTTTGGAAGCATTAACATAGGAAAGATAAACCTCACCGTTTGGTTTTTCAGAAAATTGAGGATAAAAAGATTGTTTTATAGCAATACCGATTCCCGGTCCCAGAAGCAACACCGGCTCTGACCAGGTTAATGCGTTATCATCAGAATAAGATGTATAGATGCCTTCTGAGAAAACAGACCATCCCAATAATATTCTGCCCGAGCTTAAGCGATAGGCAGAGGGACAAAGCGGTTGGTTGATGGATATTATTTGAAGAGTCTTTATCAGAACTGGAGATGACCACGACATACCCGCATCAGTTGATTTTATGAGAAAAAGTGAATCAACTTTTTCATCTGTATTTCTTGAACTGTAAATAAGCAGCAGGTTGTTTTCATCAATAGCAGCAACAGTATGCTCACTTTGATTAGCAACGGGGATCATCATTACATCGGGCTGAGCATAAACCACACTCAGTAAAAACAGAAAAACTATTAAAACTGTTTTAGAGTATTTCATTTTCCTCGATGCTCCTGAAATATTACTTTAAAATTATCATCTTCTTCGATTGAGAAAAATCATTAACCTGAAGTCTGTATATATAAACTCCGCTTGCAAGTCCTTCTGAGTTGAACTGGACCTCATATCTTCTTGCCGGCTGAAACGAGTTAACAAGAGTTTTAACTTCCTGACCCAGAATATCAAAAACCTTAAGAGTAACAAGTCCATCTTCAAGCAGATCATATCTGATAGTAGTAGAAGGATTAAACGGATTAGGATAGTTCTGGAATAGCTCATAATCGTCAATAATATAAGTAGGTTCCCCGGGAATATAAGTTAGTGACGGAAAGTTGTTGCTATATTCCTGAATAACGTCCCCAACTATTTCTTTACCAGCAATAATTGAGTTAAGAGGAGAATCACCTTTGGCCCCGGTGTATGCAACAATAATATGTTGGGGCTGATCTTTATATAAATTAAATGGCCCGATATTCAAGTAAATGAACTGGTCTGTACTCCTGTTATTAATCCAGCCATAACCGGTTACCGGATCGCCGGAAAAGAAAAAATACGGATTAACTTTATCACAAAGTGTATCCGGCACAACTATACCGGTATTAAAATTACAGGGGTCGACAGGGACACCCTCCTGCGGTTGAAGCCCGAGCATCCTGTTATATAGGGTGTGCTTTCTTTCTACATTCCCGCGACCTTCTAAATGTATATGATTTTGAAAAGATGATGGCTTCAAATTTCTGTAACCCTCATATAAGTAAGTCCCATAGTAAAACCCAAAGTTATTAATTGCACGAAATTGAAAACCACCTTGTGTTGTATCCTGAACCATAGGTCCCTGAAGAAAGGTAAAAAACAGTGCAGGAGGACGATCACCAATTTCTAAATCTACTCCGCTGTTATAAGCATAGCCCGAAAAAATTGTTGTATCGCTGCCGGCCAGATCATCATCATAAACCCCGATGTCCGGATCAGCCCAAATAGAAAAATAAGTATTTATTAAGCTGTCTGTTATCAGCCCGCGGTTTATAATTGAATACATTATAAAAATTGTATTCTGCAGATGGCTTTCATTACTGGCAAAAACGGTTTGCTGAATCTCTATACCCATAGGAAATGTATCTGTCCATCTTCTATTTTGTTCAGAATCATTATATACACACCAAACGGTTATATCACCAAGCAGATAAGGCATATCTTCATCTAAATCCCAAATACCGTTCCTATTTTTGTCTATTGGATTATAAACTCCGTCCAAATCACCATCGTAGAAGTTAGCGCCAAACTTAACAGCATCGCTCCAGTCCTGCCACGATTTTCCAAACGGCGGATCAGATTTCCGGACAACATATAATTCCTTACTATGTGCAGTGGTATCATTTAAAATTCCCGGCAAATAATCCTTAAGTATAAATACATCAAATACATTACTCGCCCAGATTTCATTTTCTATTTTACCCGCCAGAGCGAAGCCGCCTGAAAATAAGACGCCATCTTCTCCTAATCTTCCTAAACCGCCCTGAGTAAAAGATGCTGTTGCTCCCGTGTTGATTATCGGTAATTTAAAATTGTTAACGTCAACTGTAAACTTACTCCCCACCCTGCCGGTCGTATCGCCCACAGCCACTTGTGTTAATGAAAACATTAGTTCAGGCTGGAAGAGGATAATCAAAGCCGCAAAAATTATTTTCAAGAATAATTTATTCATCATCTCAGATAAACCATTTTTTTGCTTGCGATGAATTCATTAATTTGTATTCTGTAAATGTAAACCCCGCTAGCCAATCCTGTTGCGTTGAAGGTCAGGTCATACCTGTTCGCACTCTTAAATTCACTAAGCAATGTTCTTACTTTTTGGCCTAGTATATCAAACAACTCTATTGTTACAATACCATCCTGATGAAGATCAAATCGAATTGTTGTAGAAGGATTAAACGGATTGGGATAGTTCTGGAACAGTTCATAGTTATTAATAACAAAAGAGGGTTCCCCGGGTTTATAAGCAAGCGAGCTGAAGTTGCTTTGATATTCATCAATAGCTTTTTGCACATTGTCCCTGGCAACAGTAATTGAATTTAATCTGTCGGTGCCTCTGCCCAGTACATAAGCGTAGATAACTTCAACGGGTTTATCTTTCTCTAATTGAAACGGACCTGTAGAAAGCATAGCCCTTACATCAGTTGGGCTGTTTAACAGCCAGCCGTTATTTGTAACAGGATCTCCGGAATATTGGAACAGAGGATTAATATCCGAGCAGTTAACTCCGCCGCCTACTATACCGATATTATCTGCACAGGGGTCCAGATAAATTCCGATACTTGATTGTCCTATATGGTTTCGACGTGCCTCTATTGCAGTATTAGGATCGCCTCTGATCGGGTCGGATTTCGCAAAAAACACAAAAGCATTGATTTCAGAGTTTTTCCATCCGGCTAAAACAGTTTCTCCAAGATTTTTTCCATGTTTTATGTATGCTGTATCAGTTGGCGCAGTTTCGGTTTGTGCGCCCTGGAGTAACGTAGTATAAAAAGCAGGTGGCGTGCTGCCGTAACCAAGAGAATCATCATCAGCACCTTTGTAAATAAAGGATGATTGTAACAGCGTATCACTTCCCGCCAAATCATTTTCATACTTTACCCCGATATCAGGATCAGACCAAAATCCGAGGCGTACGGAATCCAGAACATCGGCAGAGGTTCCTCTGTTAATAATCTTATACCTTATAAAAAGAATATCTTCTAGTTCGGGCAGAGCAGAAGCAAAAACTGTTTGTTGAATTTCAATTCCCTGCGGTTCAACACCGATAAAGCGAAGACGCTGATTACCCGGCACACCATCATTAAAAACAGTCCACAAGGTTCTGTCACCAAGAAGATCCGGCATATCTTCATCCGGGTCCCAAACACCGTTGTTATTAAGGTCAACAGGATTGTAAATTCCATCTCCGTCGCCGTCATAAAAATTAGCCCCTAACTCAACAGCATCTTTCCATCTATGCCATCTTTCACCAAACGGCGGATCTGAAGAGTTTACACCGTAAACAATATTTTTAGGATTCGACTGATCGTTAACGCGTCCTGCAACAAAATTTTCAATTAAGCTGGAGGATGCTTGTCCCGCAGCCCACAACAAACCATTGGAATAACCTGAAATGATAAATCCGCCGGAGAATAAATAATTTATTTCGTCGTATAATCCCTGAGGATTTCCCTGAGCACTGAATACACGGGAATCTTCAACTGAGTTGTTGTCGATATCCAGGGCAGTGAATTTGTATTCTAATGGAAATCGATTGCGATAAGCGGCAAGACTTCCATACGGGCTTACAGGCATGGAAATTTTATTAACAGCAATATATCCTTCTGCACCAACAGGGTAATCAATTAATGTAAACTTGTTTCCATAAATAAAATCATTTGCCTCACCGTCGAAATGAAGTCCGTCATCATAAAGAAAAATCTTCTGAGAATCCTGAAGCACCACATATACTTCTTTAAGTGAATCATCATCCCGAACAGTTATGTTTATTATATTCTCAAGAGGATTGGTTAGATTATTATCACTAAAGAGTTTTACATCATATACAACAGGCGGAGTATATGCTTCAATAGTTTCACCGGGAATACCCCAGGCAATTTTTTTGTTGCCGGTTATACCGCTGTACCTTTGTGTAACAAAGGATATAAATGGTTTTGCACTGTGTTTGGAAATGCTGATCTGACTATCATCACCGATATATTTGGTAAATTTTTCTTCTTCACTAAAAGTATTGCCGTTATCGGAACTTGTTCTAAAAATTATATCACCCTGTTTTAAGCCGGTTTTAATTGTGGGATATTCCCTTTCATAAACGAGCCATATTTTACCGTCATCAGCTTTGATTGCCCTTGGTCTTTTTTCAACCAATTCAGTGCCGGTAACAAGTATGCTTTCGCCCCAGTTCTGACCGCCGTCAGAGGTTTTACGCATATAAATATTATTATCGCTTGAAGATGAAGTTTGATAGAAAGCTATAATTTCATTGTTTGACAGCGATACGAATGAAACATCGCCTAAATACGGAGTGGATGATGTAGAAAAAATAATAAGAGTTGAATCTGTATTATCACCCCAGCTTTCACCGTTATCAGTGCTTTCTCTGTAATAACAGAAACCTGCGTTATTTGGAAAGTTAAAACTCAACCATATTCTGTCTGGTGAAATTTGTGAAAGATTTAAATTATAGTTTCTTCTGCTAGCCCCGGCAAGAGTCCGACCCAGAATCATTACAGGTTGAGACCAGCTTAATCCCAGATCATCCGAGTAAATTGAGAATGTTCCAACTCCACTTGCAGACCAGGCAAGTATTATTCTGTTTGTTGGAGTTAATAAAGATGACAAGAAAACAGCAGGGTGAACCGTTGAAATTTCAGTTTCTATTATAAAAACAGGTTCGCTCCAGTTGTTTCCACCATCAGTTGTTTTAGATATAAAAACAGAATCATTGCCCGGAGAACAAAAGAAAAGAATGATCTCGTTATCTGAAATAAACACCGGAGATGTTTCTGTAATTGACAAGCTGTCGTATGAGAAAGGAAATGCCTGAATATCATTTGTTTGCGGCAAGACTATTCCCGCAAATAGACTTAAAATGAATAG
>DATHSU010000353.1:0-5674 GCA_035463895.1 Ignavibacteriaceae bacterium
TGGCATCCGGTAATGCAGCAAATATTACAACTAGTATATTTAACTCTGTCAGAACTATGACTGCTACAATTGCGGCAGAAATGGGCGAAGTATCACAAGGTTCAGATCACTACTATGCTCTATTCTTTATTGGAATAGTATTATTTACAATTACATTTTTTCTTAATCTCATTGCCGAGGTTATAATAAACAAGATGAGAAAGAAAAATACTTTTTAATTATGATAGATCTTACTAAAAAACATCGAGATATACCTGGTTTTATATTTATTAATCTTGTCAGGTTGATGTTCGGGTTTCTTGTCTTGTTACTTTTCCTGATTTTAGGAAAAATTTTCATTGAAGGGATCGGAATAATAAGTTTTGAATTTATATTTGATGAACCACGTAACAATATGACCGAAGGCGGAATTTTTCCTGCCATTTTCGGTACAATCGCTGTTACACTAATAATGATTCTTATGGCAGTGCCGCTTGGTGTTTGTTCAGCAATTTATCTTAATGAATATGCAAAGGATTCTTTTTTCACAAGAATAATCCGTACATCTGTTAATAATTTAGCCGGAGTTCCTTCAATTGTTTTTGGTTTATTCGGATTGGGATTTTTTATTTTATTTATTGGTCAGGGTATCGATGAAGTTTTAGAAACCGGTTTGCTATTTGGTCAGCCAGCACTTATCTGGGCATCATCAACACTTGCAGTTTTAGTTTTGCCGATTGTAATTGTTTCAACTCTTGAGGCATTAAACTCAGTTCCTAAATCACATCGTGATGCCTCTTACGGTCTTGGTGCTACAAAATGGCAAACAGTAAAAAATGTTGTTCTTCCGCAGGCAAGACCGGGTATTTTAACAGGAACTATACTTGCAATAAGCCGTGGTGCAGGTGAAACTGCTCCAATTCTATTTCTTGGCGCGGCATTCTTTTTACCAAATCTGCCTGTTACAGATTTGTGCATCGGAGATTACTGTATTCCAATGATAAATCCTGCAAAGCAGTTTATGTATCTGGCATACCATATATTTATATTGGCGACACAGTCAGCTAATCCGACAAAAACTTTACCATTGCAGTATGGATCAACATTGGTACTTATAACATTAACGTTCCTTCTGAACATTACAGCAATTCTTTTCAGATACAGGTTCAGAAAAATATTAGGAAAACTTTAATTAAGATTTTAAGATATGAAAGAAACCAAAATACTTACGGAAAAGCTAAGTCTTTATTATAGCGAAAAACAGGCATTAAATGATATATCTCTAGAAATTCCTGAAAAAAGAGTAACAGCATTTATTGGTCCTTCTGGCTGCGGGAAATCCACCTTTCTTCGTGTACTTAACAGAATGAACGATCTGATTGATAATGTCCGGATTGAGGGTAAAGTTTATGTTGACGGCGTGGATATATATGAGAGAAACATAGATGTAGTCAATCTCAGAAAGAGTATTGGTATGGTCTTTCAGAAAGCTAATCTTTTTCCAAAAAGTATATTTGAGAATCTTGTATATGGTCCAAGAATAAATGGTATAAATGATAAAAAAGCCCTCGATGAAATAGTTGAAACAACTTTGCATCAGGCTGCTATCTGGGATGAAGTGAAAGACAGACTTAATGAAAATGCCTTAAGTTTATCAGGTGGTCAGCAGCAGAGATTGTGTATTGCCAGAGCATTGGCTGTTAAACCTGAAATAATATTAATGGATGAACCGGCTAGTGCACTCGACCCTCTTTCAACATCCAAAATTGAAGAACTGATTCACGATTTGAAAAAGAAATATACAATCGTTATTGTAACCCATAATATGCAGCAGGCTGCTCGGGTTAGTGATAATACTGCGTTCTTTTATCTTGGTGAATTAATTGAATATGACAGAACTACAAAAATTTTTACTAATCCCTCCATCAAACAAACGGAGGATTATATTACAGGCAGATTTGGTTAATTATTTTTTTATTTTACATTTGTAATGCAATAAACAATTTAAGGTAAGTTAATGCAGCGATTACTTGATGAGCATCTCGATAAACTGAAAACCCGTATCATTAAAATGTGCAGCCTTGTTGATGAACAGGTGCAGCTTGCAATAAAAGCTGTTGAAGCAGATGATCTTGAAATGGCTAAGTATGCTATTGATATAGATAAGAAGGTTAATAAGTTTGATGTAAAAATTGACAAAATATGTCAGAAAATTTTCGCTTTATCTCAACCTGTTGCAATGGATCTTCGTTATATAATGTCTTCTCTCACTATCAATAATAATCTTGAACGTATTGGTGATATTGCAGTAAACATTTCTGAAAATATTTTATTGATACAAAAGAAGCCTGCATTTTACAATCAAACAAAGATTGCCGAAATGTTTACCATTGTCCAGCAAATGCTTAAGAATGCTATCGATTCTTTTATTGGTGAAAATGCTGAGCTTGCAAAGAAAGTAATTCTATCTGATGACATTATTGATAAGATGAATGCTGAAAATCATGTAATTCTTAAGGAAATCATGAAACAACATTCAGATAACATTGAACCTTCTGTAGCTCTATTAGTGATTTCAAGAGAACTTGAAAGACTCGCCGATCATACTACAAATATTGCTGAAGATGTTTTCTTTATCGTTGAAGCTCAAATGATTAAGCATAAATATGAAAAATATCTATTCACTCAGGATGAAGAGGAAGAAGAGGAAAGTTAATCTAGAACACTTTCAATGGATTTTAATATTAGTTCTTTATAATTAACAACTCTTTCCTGGAATGCGGTTTTATTGAGCCGGTTTCCAAAAACCATTCCCCAGCTAAGCATAAGTATATAAGTTGGCAACACTGGTGTAACACTTACAACTTTTGAATGATAGAAATCAGTCAGAACTATTTTTAACAATTCTTCTTCAGCGCGAAATAAATCATTAAGGATTTTATTTTCTTCTTCTAAAGAATAACCATCAATCACCTTTACAAGCATATCGTAAAGCAGTTTTGAATGCTGATTTAAATTCTCCTTGTAGGAGATATAATCGAGCAATCGATTTGTTATCTGCTGTTCAGAATTTTGCAGTGTAGAGGTTACATTTTGAATATACTGTTCAACTTCCCATGAAATGGTCTGGTAGAAAAGATCTTCTTTTGATTTGAAATAATGATAGAGAGTGGCTTTACCTATACGTAAATCGCGGGCGATTTCATCAAGGGTGGTTTTATTTAAACCGTGTTTGGCAAATCTTTTATCTGCTGCTTTTATTATTTGAATTCGTTTTTCGTTTGCCAATTCTGATTCCGTTGAATTTTACATAAGCAAAATAATAATAAATGGATAAAAACGGTTATGACGGAATAACAAAACCAATGTGCAACTCCTTTGGAGTTGAAATTCACGGGGGAAATGAATACAAAATAAATGTATAATCTCTTCGGTGGCTTTCGCGTAAAAGTAATCTCAACCATAGGGAGAAATCTAAAAGAGCGTTCTTTGCATTCTGTAATTTCGACCAAAGGGAGAAATCTAAAGGGCATCCCCGGATTTCTCACCCGATAAACCTGTCTGCCGACAGGCAAGATCGGGATTAAAACCAAATAAAAGACTCCGTAGTAGTCAAACGTTTATAGAAACTGTTATCCCTCACACCCTTCAGAACTCCGTAGGAGTTCAACGTTCCGATCAATATCAGCCAATCTTCTCAACCTTGTTAAAAACGGGTGTAAAAACCAACGAAAGCAAAACAACCAGCAAACAACCGATAACATTATACCATAAGAAAGGAAGATTTGTAAAAAAGTAACTGTATAAAACAACTGCCTCTGCTATTAACGCAGAATAAAACACCGATGATCCGTTTGCTCTTTTAATATAAAATGCACATAGAAAAATACCGAGTATTGTTCCGTAAACAAGAGAACCTAAAATATTAACTGCTTCAATTAAAGAGCCTAACTCACTGGCAAAAAGCGCAAATGTAATCGCATATATCCCCCAGAATACAGTGGTTAGTTTTGAAGCCCTTAAATAATGCTTATCACTGGCATTTTTATTAATTAATCTTTTATAAATATCTATTACTGATGTAGATGCTAGTGCATTCAATTCCGCTGATGTTGATGACATTGACGCTGATAAAATTGCCGCAAGAATTAATCCAATCAAACCGATTGGTAAAAAGTTTATGATGAATGAAATGAAAATATAATTTGTATCATTACCATCTGACCGGGGATTTGCTGTTTTAATTAATTCTACAGCTTGCTTTCTTATTTCTTTTGATGAATTTTCAATTTCAATTATTTGATTTTTTAATTCAGCTTCCTTGACCTCATCACCGGATTTAATTGCGGATAACATTTCAAGAATACTCTGCCTCTTCTCCTCCTGAACCTTAACATGAACTTCCTCAAGTCGCTTGTATTCATTACCGTATTCGCTGTTGATAATATTTCTTGTCTCAACTGGATTAAAAAACATTGGAGGAGTAACGAACTGAAAGAAAACAAATACCATGGCACCGATAAAAAGTATAATAAACTGCATTGGTATTTTTACCAATCCGTTTACAATTAAACCGATTCTGCTTTGTTTAACAGAACTTCCTGCGAGATATCTCTGAACCTGCGATTGATCAGTACCGAAGTAGGATAACATCAAAAAAGTACCACCTATAATACCTGACCAGAATGTATATCTGTTGCTCAGGTCGAATGTGAAATCTATAGCGTTTAGTTTTCCCATTTTACCTGCAACATAAGCTGCATCAACAACAGAAACATCATCAGGCAGCAATTGATAAATCATAAAAAATGCAGAAAACATCCCGAATGTTATCACTCCCATTTGAAGCAGGTGAGTTTTATTAACTGCACTTGAGCCGCCAACAGTTGTATAAATTATAACCAGTGTTCCGATAATTATTATTGTATAATTTAATTCCCATCCGAGAATGACGGAAAGAATGAGAGCTGGAGCATAAATTGTGAATCCAGCAGCTAAACCTCTTTGCGATAAAAACAAAACACTTCCAAGAATTCTGTTCTTAAGATCGAATCTGTTTTCTAAATATTCATAAGCAGTAAAAACGTTTAATTTGTTATAGATCGGAACCGCAGTAACGGCAAGTATAATCATTGCAATCGGCAGACCTAGATAGAATTGTAAGAAGCGCATTCCATCAACGTAAGCCTGTCCGGGGGTTGAGAGAAAAGTAATAGCACTTGCTTGTGTAGCCATTATTGATAGTGCAACAGTCCACCACGGAGTAGTTCTTCCAGCGCGGTGATAATCGTTCATATCATTTACTTTCCTGGTTTTCCATGTTCCGTAGGCAACAATGAATCCGATAAATCCGCACATTACAATCCAATCGGTCAGACTCATTCAAATGCCTTTGTGAAAATGTAGAACAGAAGAATAAGTGCTGCAAGCTGAACTAAAACAAAAATGTAAAGCTTTTTCCAGCTTTTGAATAAAGGAGGCTTTTCGTCTTCGTTGTTTTGTGTGGGGTTATTCTTATCAGTCATTAGCACCTGCTGAAATCAGATTTACAAAAAGTCTTATTGCTCCGGGAACACCGGCGGGAATTTGTCTGAAGAAAGATAGTCCAGTATAAATGAATGTACCTTTACCAAACCTGGCTTTAATCAGTGAACCTTCCTTTGGAGATTCTCCTGCATCATTCATCAGTAAAAAT
>DATHSU010000354.1:0-3234 GCA_035463895.1 Ignavibacteriaceae bacterium
TATTCTGGAAGGAATTCTTTTAACGGCTAAACAAAATTTGTTAAATGAAAGCAAAACTCTAAATCAATACAAAAGAGTTGTAACGAAGGGCGGAAATCTTAAAGCGCAGGAAACAATCTACAATGTATTTGAAGTCTGTGATAGAAATTGGAGAGGGCTTGGTGAAATAAAGAACAGCGGATTAAGAATAAGAGATGAATTCAATCTCTTCGATGCTGAAAAAGCATTTGAGATTAATAATGTTACTTCTAAGGAAGATGAAAGATGTATATCAGGAGAAATTCTTCAGGGATTGAAAAAGCCAAATGATTGTGCGTTATTTGGCAATGAGTGTAACCCAAACAGACCCATAGGCGCACCGATGGTATCGTCTGAAGGTGCGTGTGCTGCTTACTATAGTTTTCGGTCTGTTTCAAAAACAATGGAACACGGATGAAACTGATCAAACGGATTCTAACGGATTAGTAAAATGGATTGTTCTATACCTAAAAATGAGTTTGATAAAATTTTGCTTGCACATGGAAGCGGCGGCTCACTTACAAGCAAATTGATTCAGGAAATTTTTATTAAATCATTTAGCAATGATCTACTTGCAAAAGAGCATGATGGTGCCGTATTCAATCTTAATGGGATGAAGCTTGCATTCACAACTGATTCATTCGTTGTAAATCCGATTTTCTTCCCGGGCGGAAATATTGGTGAGCTGGCCGTTTATGGTACCGTCAATGATCTTGCAATGTGCGGTGCCAAGCCTGTTTATCTTTCTGCTTCATTTATTCTTGAGGAAGGGTTTGATATTAAATCTCTTGGGATTATAACTGAATCAATGAAGTCCGCGGCAAATTTATGTAATGTTCAGATAGTTACCGGTGACACAAAGGTTGTTGAAAAAGGAAAAGGTGATAAAGTTTTTATTAATACATCGGGAATTGGAATTGTTCCGGATGAAGTTGATCTCTCACCTTCAAATGTTAAAGTAGGAGACAAAATTATTCTAAGCGGAACAATTGCAGATCATGGAATTGCAGTTCTATCTGCCAGAGAAAATCTATCATTCGAATCTGAAATAAACAGTGATACTGCTCCACTTAATGATTTGGTTGAGAAGATGCTGTCAGTTACAAAAAGTATTCACGTACTCAGAGATCCTACCAGAGGAGGACTCGCTACGACATTAAATGAGATTTCCTTAAAAGCTGGTACCGGAATTCAGATAAATCAGGATAAAATAAAAATTAAAAATGAAGTTACAGCTGCCTGCGAATTACTGGGACTGGACCCGCTTTACATTGCCAATGAGGGTAAGCTAGTGTGCTTTGTTATTCCTGAAGATGCTGATAAACTTTTAGCTGAAATGAGAAATTATCCACTCGGAAAAGATTCCGGGATTATTGGAGAAGTTACCGATGAATTTAAAAGCAAAGTAATTCTGAAGACAACTATAGGAACCAAACGGATACTTGATCTTCACACTATTGAACAACTTCCAAGAATTTGTTGAAAGGATTAAAATGGAAGAATCATCATTACTGCTGATATTAACTGCCGCTTCAATCGGGTTCATTCATACCTTAGCCGGACCGGATCATTACATCCCCTTCATAGCAATGTCGAAAGCCGGTAATTGGAGCAAATCAAAAACCATCTGGATTACAACAATTGCCGGAATAGGACATGTTCTCAGTTCTGTAATATTGGGAATAATAGGAATAGCATTAGGCATTGCAGTAACCAGTCTTGAAATAGTTGAATCATTCCGCGGTGAACTCGCCGGCTGGCTGTTGATTACTTTTGGTTTGCTTTACTTTGCGTGGGGAATTCGTTACTTATACAAAAAAAAGGAACACTCACATCCACACTTTCACGAAGACGGAACATTTCATACACACTCTCACAATCATCTGGAAGAGCATGCTCATGTTCACGAAAGCAAAAAAGTAAACTCAATTACTCCATGGGTTATTTTTACAATATTTTTATTCGGACCTTGTGAGCCGTTAATACCGTTATTAATGTTTCCGGCAATTAGTCATAATGTTCTAATTTTAGTTCTTGTTTCTTTGACTTTCGGAGTTGCAACAATTGGCACAATGCTGGCGGTTGTTACAGGAAGTTTATACGGATTAAAGATGATTTCATTTAAAGGCGCTGAAAAATATTCTCATGCGGTTGCAGGTGGATTGATTTTACTATGTGGAGTATCAATAAAGTTTTTAGGGTTGTAAACTTAAAGAGTTCTCTTGAGTTTCTGATTCCGAATTGTAAGTCTGTTTTTCATCAATTTGGAACGCAACCTTAAACTCACTTCCCTTACCTAGCTGGCTTATAACTGAGATCTCCCCACCGTAGTGCTCAACAATTTCTTTTACAAGATTTAATCCTAATCCTGTACCTAATTGCTCTATTTCCCTGGCATTTTTACTGCGATAAAACTCTTCAAATATTTTTTCCAAATCTTCTTTCGGAATCCCAATTCCGTTATCCTTCACTAAAAATCCGTACGAAAAATCCGATACGAAAATTTCAATAATTACTTTGCCTCCGGGCGGTGTGTATCTCAAAGCATTGCTTACCAGATTGCTAACAACTTTCTCAAAACCGTTGGTATCAATAGTAATAATAACAGGAAATGGTGGATGGTTATAAATGAGATCGATGTTTTTTTTATTTGCATATTCCTTGTGGTGACTTACATTGCTCCAAAGCCATTCATCGAAATCCACTTTTTGAATTATCGGTTTTTCCATTCCAAGATTGTACTGGGTAACCGCGATCATTTCTTTGATCATATCAATTACCTGTGATGTTCTTCGCTCTGCTTTAAATACCATATCCTTAACCTCAGGGCGTAACTCATCCGAGAATAAACTTTTTACTACATCAAGTGAGCTTTGTATGGCAATCATAGGTGATTTCAGTTCATGTGCTGCAAAGCGAAATGTACGGCTTCTGTCTTTTATTGCTTTTTCAAGCTGAACATTTTTCTGATCAATAATTTCCTTGAGAGATCGGTAGCCGCTCATAAAATTATTTATGATATAGATTCCCGCAAAATTGGTTATATAAAAAGCCAGTAAAGAAGTAACTATTATTGCCAATGAAGCAGGCTCATTCCTGAGCAAATACCTTTCAACCATAACAAGATGCTCAAGTATTGTCCAGATAGTAAGTAAAATCGCTGCAAAAATTGCATTGAAGTATGGCAGAAACTTTCCTGGAAAAATTATTCCTGAT
>DATHSU010000355.1:0-1548 GCA_035463895.1 Ignavibacteriaceae bacterium
AGAGTTTCCTGTTAAGTATTCAACAACAAGTATTTCTGCAATTCTGAATAAGGCACTGAATAATGTGGGAATTAAAAAAAATGTAACTGTACATACCTTGAGACATTCCTTTGCGACCCATTTATTGGAAAGAGGCACTGATTTAAGATATATACAAAGTCTTTTAGGCCACGAAAGCCCCAAAACCACACAGATATACACACATATTACTACAAAAGGATTTGATCAGATTAAAAGTCCGTTAGATGCTTTAGATTTATAAAAATTATTTTAGTTTTATAGACAATCTTTCCACAATATTAAGGAAAGCATGCCAAATAGGATTGCTTTCTAACATTATAGAATAAAGCAAAACGTTATGGGGAAGTTGAATGAGAACCAAGTAGAAAGCAAATCAGTTTTATGATGTAATTTCATATATTTATTAAAATTTAGGCTATGACACATGCAGAACGCCATATCATTGAAACTTATTCTGAGCTTTTTGAAAGTTTGAGTTCAGTAAGCAAATTAGAGCTGCTTGAGCGACTTGCGAAATCTATAAGGAAGGGGAGAAAGTCTCAAGAAAAAGATTTTTTCAGTTCTTTCGGAGGATTTGTTTCAGAAAAGCCAGCCGAAGAAATCATAAAAGATATCAGGGAAAGCAGGAAATTCAAATCTAAAGACTTGAAAATTTGATGTATGCAATATTTGCTTGACACGAGTACATGTGTATTTTTTTTAAGAGGGAAACTCCATCTCGATGAAATCATCAAGGAAAAAGGTCTTGAGAATTGTTTCATCTCTGAAATAACAGTTTTTGAACTGAAATACGGAGCAGAAAACAGCGATGATCCCAAAAAATCTCACAGAGCGGTTGATAAATTTGTAAAAGGGCTAACCATCATACCGATTTTTGGGATAGTAGACCAGTATGCCAATAACAAAGTCTTGCTAAGAAAAAACGGAACACCGATGCATGATGAATTTGATTTGATCATTGGTGTTACTGCACTCGCTAACGAAATGATTTTGGTAACTGACAATATGAAAGACTTTAGGTACTTAGAAAACCTGAAATCGGAAAACTGGTTGGAAAAAAAATAGCCTCCCTGTAACAGCACCTAAGAAAACATGGGGCGCCCGGTGCCAAGGGAAAGGTTTATTCCCCGAACTAACTTTAGCTAAGTTGGACAGGAAATTGCTTCGAAATGCCCCACGATTCTTAGGTGCCGACCGTTAGCCTTCATCAAATAAACATCAGAATATGAAACAAATAATTTTATTGATTTTGACATTAGCTCTAGTAGCAACAGGTTGTCAGAATGAGAAGCAAGTTTCTAATACAACAGCTTTAGAAGTATATGCCGATTCATTATTTAATGCAAGCATTGATAGTTCGCAAATTGCTGGTGCGGCAATTTTAGTGTTTCAAAAAGATACGATGCTGTTAAACAAATCTTATGGCCATGCCAGTTTGGAACTATCAACACCAATGCCAAGTGATGGTGTTTTTAATATTGGCTCTGTAACTAAACAGTTCACAGCTGCTGCCATCTTAAAATTAGT
>DATHSU010000356.1:0-24316 GCA_035463895.1 Ignavibacteriaceae bacterium
GTCGTTATATGGCCAATAGTTGTACTTGAGAATTTGAATAACGATACGTATCTTGTTGTAAGAATAATTACGTATTGTAGAAAGGAATTATATGAACACTAAACTAACATTAAAACTCAATAAAAAATCAATTGAGCGTGCTAAAAAATATGCTCAAAGAAATAAACAGAGTCTTTCAGTAATGGTTGAAAAATATTTTAATTTGATATCTGATAAAGAAAGCATCACGGAAATTGAAATATCCCCAAATGTTATTGAGCTTTCCGGAATTATCAAGTTACCAGAGCATATTAATATGAAAGAGATTTATAGAAATCATATTGAGGCAAAATATTCCAGATGATTAAACTTTTTGTTGATTCGGATATAATATTAGATTTACTTGCTGAAAGGGAACCTCACTATATTCACGCAGCTCGATTATTCACATTAATTAATTTAAATAAAATCATTGCTTACACAACCCCACTTATTTTTGCAAATCTGCACTACCTTCTAAAGAAACAAACCACAAATTCCGTAGCATTAAAAAGCTTAAGAAAACTAAAAACTTTCATAAATATTCTACCAATTGATGAAAGAGTAATCGAACAATCACTTAATTCTGAATTCACTGATTTTGAAGATGCAATTCAGTATTACACAGCAGTCAATAATGGCATTACACTTATCATTACTAGAAATAAAATAGATTATAAACGTAGTAAAATAGATGTTTTGACAGCGGAAGAGTTTCTTAAAAGTTTAGATACGAAATTAAAATAGTAGAAGCCATATAACCCGCCAATCAAGCGGACGCCGTTATACGCTTAAAAAATAAATTGACGTAGACTATAATAAAGACTATATTATAGTCGTGATAAATAAAGGTGTAAAATGAAATTTAGTGAGGCTGTAAAACCAATAAGTTATCTAAAAACTCACGCTTCTGAAGTCGTTCGTGATGTGTCTGAGAATCAAAAAACATTAGTCATTACTCACAATGGAGAAGCAAAGGTAATTCTGCAAGATGTTAAAGTGTATGAAAAGACTCAGGAAAGTTTGGCGTTATTAAAAATACTGGCGTTGAGTGGGAAGGAAATTAGGAAAGGGAAATATCGACCTATTAAAAAATCATTTGAAAGTATGAGAAATCGAATTGATGAATTTAAACAGGGTCAGAATGAAATATAAAGTTAATCTGACATTTTCTGCCGAAGATGATTTATTGGAGATATATAAATATATCTTTTTTAATGATTCAGCAGAAAAAGCTGAAAAACTTTATTCAAAACTCTATGAAAAATGTATCGCACTTCAAGATTACCCCCATCGTGGTCATATCCCATCAGAATTATCACTTCTTGGAATAGATGATTTTCTCGAAATTACATCTAAACCATATCGGATAATTTATCAAATAATTGAAAAAGCAGTTTTTATACATTGCATTTTAGATGGTCATCGAGATATGCAAAGATTATTACAAGAACGGATTATTAGAGAATAGATAAACGCTTTATAACCCGCCAATCAAACCGGATCGTCTTTTCGCACACGGCTTTTGTGATGTTTAAAAGGTAGACGTTCCGTGTATTCATTTCAGGGAAAGGTTGTACTACTAAAAAAGTTTTTTAATTTTAGGATCACCAAAATGAACTTATTATCAGTTATAAAAAACCTGCTGCTGTTTATCTTACTATTAAACAGCTGCAAAGATAACCTTGTTGATTCATTAACTGATGTTTCTTTTTATCCGCTCAGCCTTGGTAACAAATGGACTTATAATTCAACCCAATACGATTCAACCGGAGCAGTAATTGATCAGGGAGAATTTATTGAGAGTCTTCCTTCGGTATATACCCGGGATAAAGGACTTATTTATGAGTTCAACACTCCTTTCTGGTTTGTCCATAACGATATGTTGTATCTTCAAAACAAAATTTATGGATTATATCTTGTGCTTGGCTCTCCTGATGGCGCATACTTCGGTGAAGATTTTTTGCTTTATAAGTACCCGGTTGTTAATGGTGAATATTATGCACGTGGATGGAGAAGTATGGATACGACTTATGTGATTTCTACAGATACGATTGTGGAGTGTGAAGCAGGTATATTTAAGAGTATTGTGTATAAAAGATACTCAATTGACTATTCTGATTATCCCCTTATCAGAGTGCTTGGATATTCATTAGACTACATTTCATATGGATCAGGTAAGATTAAGAAGGAATATTTCTTTCCGAAAAGTAATGGAGAATTCTTTAAAGGCATTGAATACTCACTTAAAAGTTATGAGTTTTATTAAAACATTCTAACTTTAGAATATTATCCAGGTTAAAAATTGCTTTTCTTTAGAATACGCCGGCCATAAATCATACAATAATTTTACTTATCTTTGCCGGTGCATTTTTACTCAGCATCATATTAAATAGAAATTAAACTTGCCTGATATATCTTTTGTTGTGCCAGCCGGTTAAATCTTAATTAGAGTAAAGTTATTAATAAAATATTCAGAATTATTTATAGGAAAATTAATGAGTTCGTTCAAAGAACTAGGATTAAAAGACAGTCTTGTTTCAGCAGTCGATGCATTAGGATTTATAAACCCGATGCCGATACAGGAAAAGATCATTCCCCTGATCTTGCAGGATGAAACAGATGATGTAATTGCATTAGCACAAACCGGAACGGGAAAAACAGCAGCGTTCGGTCTGCCGATCATTCAGAAGATTGATACGAAACTGAAAAAGGTGCAGTATCTTATTATCTGCCCCACAAGAGAATTATGCCTTCAGATTGCAGATGATCTTAAGGATTATTCAGTCAATGATAAAGATATTATCATCGCTGCTGTATTTGGCGGATCCAGTATGGATAGACAGATACAAAAGATCAAACAAGGCGCACAAATTATATCGGCAACACCAGGCAGACTTAACGATCTTATAAACAGAAAGGTCGTTGATCTCAGCAAGGTGAAAGCTGTTGTCCTCGATGAAGCCGATGAAATGCTGAATATGGGATTTAAAGAAGAACTCGAAGCTATTCTTGAAAAAACCCCCGAGGACCGTAATACATTTTTATTTTCTGCCACGATGCCAAAACAGCTTCTTTCAATTGCAAACAAGTATATGTTTAATCCTGTTGAGATCACAATCGGTGTAAGAAATGCAGGTGCTGAAAATGTTGAGCATATAAGCTACATTGTTCAAGCAAAAGACAGGTATCTTGCGCTCAAGCGTATTGTGGATTTTTATCCTAATATTTACGGAATAGTATTCTGCAGAACAAGACAGGAAACAAAAGAGGTTTCTGAAAAGTTAATGCAGGACGGATATAATGCAGATGCTTTGCACGGAGACCTTTCCCAGCCCCAACGCGAGTATGTGATGAATAAATTCAGAACACGTAATCTTAGATTACTTGTTGCTACCGATGTTGCAGCCCGCGGATTGGATGTTGATGATCTTACCCATATAATAAATTATGATCTGCCTGATGAGCTTGAAGTTTATACTCATCGCAGCGGAAGAACAGGCAGAGCTGGAAAAGCAGGCACTTCAATTGTTATTGCTCATCTTAAAGAAAAGTATAAAATCAATCAGATCGAAAAACAGCTTAATAAAAAATTCACAAACCTCCCCATTCCAAGCGGAAGGGATATCTGCGAGAAACAATTATTTCATCTGATCGACAGAGTTGAAAAAGTTGAAATTGACCATGTTCAAGTCGAATCGTTTCTGCCACAGATTTATAATAAGCTGGAATGGATGGACAGAAATGAATTGATTCAAAGATTTGTTTCAGTAGAGTTTAACCGCTTCCTGGATTATTACAGAAACCTTCCCGATATCAGCAGTCCAACTGATGGTAAATCATTTTCCAAAGAAGGAACAAGATCATCGAGGCGGGCAAATTATACACGGTATTTTATTAATCTCGGCACAACTGATGGATTAAAACCAGCGCAGTTAATAGGAATGATAAATGATTTTACCGGCATCAGAAATATTGACATCGGTGAAATTGATATAATGAAAAACTTTTCGTTCTTCGAAGCCGACAGTAATTATCAATCAGAAGTAATTGAAGGTTTTAAAGGACAACGACTGAAGAAACGCGAAATAAGTGTTGAAGTTGCTGAAAAACGAAGAGGAAATGATAGAGCAAAAAGATTTGGCGGTGAAAGAAAAAGCTCAGACAAATTTCGTAAGGATGACAGGTCCAATAAACTTAGAGGAAGCAGTGAAAAGAAAAAAAGTAAAAAGAAGAGTTTTAGATAAACCGGAATGATTGAATGACCTGCCTTTGATACCAGGGTATTGCACAACTTCTGAAATGTCATTTCGAAGTAGTCCCCGACTGAGAAATTTCATTCAATTTTAAGATATAGATTTCTCCTTGCGGTCGAAATGACAGTCTTATAACAGCTTGGGTAGGCAGGTTGGATGAAAGATTTTTGTAGTTTTTATTTTGTGAAGGTATAAACTAAAATTTCTACGAACAGAATTATTCACAAGTTTAAATAATTAACATGTCTCTGACATTAGAAAAAATTAAAACTGCATTAAACCAACTAAAAGTTGATGCGAAACCGCTCTGGGGTAAAATGTCCCCTCAGCATATGGTTGAACATTTGATCCTGACTTTTAAAATTTGTAATGGAACTAGAGAAGTTGAAATAATAACTGAAGACAGGTTACTTCCTATTCAAAAAAGATTTCTTCTGAGCAGCAGACCTCTTCCAAAATTATTTATTAATCCGGTAATCGGTGAGAATTTACTGCCATTAGAGTTTGAAAGTATGAATATTGCTAAAGATACTTTAATTTTAGAGTTAAATAAGTATGAAGAACATTTCAGACTAAACCCGGAATCCAAACCTGCACATCCTGTATTTGGTTATTTGAACAAATCAGAATGGGATGTTTTCCATAAAAAACATTTTGAACATCATTTTTTGCAATTCGGAATAACTATTTAGTTGAAATCTTCTGCTGACTGAATTAATTTTCAAAACATAATTATTATAATAAAAACGGAGTGTTTATGGGACGAGGCGATAAAAGATCAAGAAAAGGAAAGATTTGGCGAGGGACTTACGGTAAAACCAGACCTAAATATCAGGCACCTGCCAAACCGCCGGCTAAGCCAAAGGAAAAAGAAAAAGCTAAATAGATTTTAAATGTAAAAGAGGCTGTCTAGTAATTCATTTTTTTATGATAGCCGCAATCTTCAGCTTGCGAAAATATAACAAATACGCAACTTGAAAGTTGCGGCTATCTTGTGTATAAGACTTTTGAGACAGCTTCTTTATTTTTTAGGTATAATTTTATTAGTCAATTCATAAAGTGAACATTATCATCGCGATTAGTATCAGGAATTATATCACTCCCTAATTCAATTTTCATTACTTTTCCTTGTGTCGAATATTCAAGAATGATTTCATCTTTGCCATCTTTCCACACATCTGCAGTTTTATAAATAATGCTTTCCTGATCGGACTCATAAGTAAAATTTAATTGTATAGGAACAGGTGTGTTTCCTGTTCTACTTACAGTTACAAAAAGCTTATTTCCATCTTTTTTAATTTGTTTAATTGCAAGGTCAGGATAACTATAGTGATTAAACCATGGATTCCAGAACCATGAAAGATCTTCACCGGCAATTTCATCAAATGTAAAAAAGAAATCATAAGGAAGTGGATGTTTACCGTTCCATCTGTTCATAAACTCCTTAAGTGCCCTGCTGAAAAGCTCATCACCCATAAAATCCCTCAGGAACATATATGCAATGCCAGGTCTGTTGTAAGCAGCATTCCTGTAAGATGAAGCGGTTAAATGAATGGATAAAACCATTGGCGGTATATCATTCTCAGTACCGGCAATTGTCTCATAAGCACGAATAGTTCCTTCACGTCTTTCATAGCCGTATGGTTCCTGGAAATCAAATGGAAGCATTACAGCCCAGCCCTCATCCATCCAGGCATATTTACGTTCGTTTGTACCCATATAAAAAGGCATATACTGGTGAGCAAGCTCGTGTGCAGCTAATCCAAGTGCATTTGCTATTGATGACATTGAACCATTATTAACAATCATCGGGAATTCCATTCCACCCGAACCATTAAATATTACTGCGGATGGATAAGGATAGTCAACACCAGGCAGTACATCAGAAAAATAGATCAGACATTCTTTAGACAGTCTGGCAACTTCATAAAAATCTTTAGACTGTTCCCTATAGGCTGCAGCAATATAAACATCATTACCATTTTTTAATTTCAAATTAACTGCATCCCACAAATAATGATCACTGAAGCCGAACGCGAAATCCGGTACAGATTCAGCTTTGAATTTGTAAGTCAGTTCATCTTTATTCTGAAAAATATTTCCCTTCTCAAGATCTTCTTTTTTCACAATGTTGATTACAGAATCGGACTCTAATGCTGATCTGTACCTTTCGAGATACTCACGAGTTAAAATCTCTTCAGGATTCTGAAGAATACCCGTTGCCCATACACCGAAGTTTTGCGGAACAGTTATCTCAACTTCATAATTGTTGAAGTCGTTGTACATTTCAGCAAATCCAGTATAAACATTTATATCCCATCCATCTAAATCATCATAAACAGAAACCTGCGGATACCAGTAGGCTATGAAAGCAGAGGTTGAGTCGAAATAGCCCATTCGCCAGGTAGTAGGCGGAATATCAAAACTCCAATCAACTTGTATTTCAAGTGATGATGAAGGCAGCAGAGCACTTTTAAGATTTATAAGAAAGTTTGTTGCATATTCATTTATAAGATTACGGTCTTTTAAATCATATTCATCACCGGCAATTTTAAGAGAGGATATTCTTACACCATCAGTAAGCCAGTCATTATTGAACTGCCCATCCCTTGGTGCACCAGGTTTCTGAATATTTTGATACAATCGCAGGTAAATAGATTTAAGTGTATCGGGACTGTTATTGTAATAAATAATTTTAGAATTTCCTTCCAGAATTTTTTCTTTAGGTTGTATTTTCACTTGTATAAAATAATCCGAAGAGTTCTGCCAGTAGTTTTCGCCGGGCATCCCATTCAATGTACGAGTACCATTATCTAAAGCTTTAAGAAAATTGCGCGGTATAAAAAGTTCACTCTGCGCTTTTATGTTTACATTGGATATCAAAATAAAACATAAAACGGTGAATAAGTACTTAATCATAATTCTTCCCTGAATTAAATATTTATTGGTTAATCAAATAAACCTGAGGCAGCTCCCAGACGGGTTTTGCCAAAACGTTTGTAAGCTAAATCTGTTACTTCCCTTCCCCTTGGAGTTCTCTGAATAAATCCCTGTTGAATCAGAAATGGTTCATATACTTCTTCTATTGTTCCGGGATCTTCATTAACTGCGACTGATAATGTGTTCAGTCCAACCGGACCCCCTTTATACTTATCTATGATTGCTAATATAATTTCCTTATCCATTTCATCCAGTCCGTATTCATCAACTTCAAGTGCTGCTAGTGCCTTTTTTGCAATTTCAACATCTATAATATTTTTATTTTCAAAGTCAGCAAAATCTCTTGTGCGTCTCAATAATCGATTTGCAATTCGCGGTGTGCCACGTGAGCGTTTTGCAATTTCAACAGAGGCATTTTCTTCAATGTTAAGATTAAGAATCGAAGAAGATCTTTGAACAATTACTTTCAATATATCGGAATTATAATAATCCAGCCTGAACTTAATACCGAATCTGTCTCTTAGCGGCGATGTAAGCATTCCTGCACGTGTGGTTGCTCCAACCAGTGTATATTTAGGCAGACTTATTTGCACAGTACGGGCATTTGGTCCGCTGTCAATCATAATATCAAGTTTATAATCTTCCATTGCAGAATAAAGATATTCTTCAACCACAGGGCTAAGTCTGTGTATCTCATCAATGAATAAAACAGAATTTTCTTCAAGAGTTGTAAGAATTCCAGCCAGATCACCGGGTTTTTCAAGCACGGGCCCGGATGTTATTTTTAATTTAACATCCATCTCATTGGCTATAATATGCGCGAGTGTAGTTTTTCCTAATCCGGGAGGACCTGTAAGCAAAACATGATCTAATGCCTCCCCCCTTTTTAGTGCTGCGGAAATAAATACATTAAGGTTATCGGTTATTTTCGATTGCCCAAAGAATTGATTTATTTTTTGCGGTCGAAGAGTTTGTTCAAACTTTTTTTCTTCGTCATTTATCTCAGCTTCAGTGTTTTTTGATTTTCTTGCCATTATCAGGTTACCAATTCTTTATTTCTGATTCTTAGTTTATTTATCACCCATACCATAGTAGTCATTGTAACAATCATCGCAAGTGCAATGCTTATTGTCTGAGGAGCATATAAACTTTTCCCCCAATAATGGTTTATTCCTCTATTCCATGCACTGCCGTAAAGTATCATCAGATGAATTACATAAATCAATAAAGTATTTCTGCCTACTAATATAATTATTCTTGGTATTGTCTCAACGCTTATAGAAATAAATGAAACCAGTGCATTAAGAAGAAGTACAAATCCCACACGAAATGAAATTGTGAGAAGTGAAGTTGATGAACGATCTAAACTGTATCCGAAGAAATTTGCCAGGTCGCCGCCGATATAAGAAAGGAATAAAAGTATAAAACCAATAACAGATAGTATAAAACTGAATTTAGGAGATTTGAACACCATAGGATTTTTTGCCAGAAAACTGCCGAGAGCACCACCAAGTAAAACATAACCAGCCCATGGGAAAAGTGGAAACTGTGAACCTGTACCTGTATAAAAATAAGATGCTATTGGATGAGGTAAATAATTAGTCCAACCAATTTTTTGAAAAGCATCAGCAGGTAAAAAGAAGATTAGTGCAGCTGCGATAAAAACCACATAATCTCCAAGCTTCGATTTCTCAGAAAGATATGCCAGCATTAGAACAAACAGAATCCCAAAACCAATCAGATGAAGTACATCAACTGCAAAGAATATTCTCCACTGGGAATCTGTTACAGATGAAAAATCAATTAGAGTAAATGTCGGGTATCTAAGCATGTATCCAATAAAAAGAAGGAGAGCAAACCTTTTAAAGCCTTTCCAAACACGGGGATTTTTTTCGAATGGTTTCTGAGCCAGCCTAAAGAGATATGTAAATGTAGTTCCTGCTGTAAACATAAAAATAGGGGCAGTCATTCCGCGCATAAAAAGCCAGATGGAATATGCAAGATTTTCATCAGTCCTTAATTCAGGAGCAAGAAGAACGTCAACAGTATGGCCCTGAACCATCTGGATGACAGCAAAAGCCCTCATCAAATCAATAAAAATTATCCTGTTTTTTTTTCCTGTTGTAACCATTAATAAACGTTTAAACTCTAATCAGAATTGCTTCAAAAATACTGAAACCGGAGGTTAAAGAAAAAGCCCCGCAATCATTTACGGGGCTTAACTAATAATGGTTTGTATTTAATGTGATAATTACTTTTTATCGTCATCAACTACTTCATAAGATGCATCCTGAACATTGTCTTTACCGTCTTCTGGTTTTCCTGAAGCCTGCTCCTGACCGGGCTGTGGTCCACCCTGTTCCGGTCCTTGCTGTGAATAAAGTTGTGCGGCTATTTCACTCCAGGTTTTGTTTAATGATTCAGTAGCCGACTTCATCTGTTCTGTATTATTGGTAGCAATGGCATCTTCAACTTTTTTGATCTCAGATTCAAGTCTCGCTTTTGCATCAGGATTAACTTTGTCCTTCAATTCTTCAAGCTGCTTTTTCGTCTGGAAGACAAGAGTGTCAGCCTGATTTCTTACATCAACTGATTCACGTTTCTTTTTATCTTCGGCTGCGTGCTCTTTAGCATCGTTTTTCATTTTTTCGATTTCATTTTGACTCAATCCTCCGGAAGAAGTTATTCTGATGCTTTGTTCTTTGTTAGTAGCCTTATCTTTTGCACTAACATGAAGTATTCCATTAGCATCAATATCAAAAGTAACTTCAATCTGCGGAACACCTCTTGGTGCGGGCGGAATTCCATCAAGATGAAATCTTCCTAATGATCTGTTGTCAGCAGCCATCTGACGTTCACCCTGAAGAACATTAATTTCTACAGAGGGCTGACTATCTGCAGCAGTTGAGAAAACTTCACTCTTTCTGGTTGGTATTGTGGTATTTGCATCAATTAACTTTGTAAATACACCGCCAAGAGTTTCAATACCGAGTGAAAGCGGAGTAACATCAAGAAGCAGAACATCTTTAACTTCACCTGTGAGAACACCGCCCTGTATGGCTGCACCAACTGCAACTACTTCATCTGGATTAACACCTTTGTGAGGTTCTTTACCGAATATTTTTTTCACTAATTCCTGAACCATAGGAATTCTTGTTGAACCGCCAACAAGTATAACTTCATTTATATCAGAAGGTGATATACCGGCATCTTTAATAGCCTGCTCACAAGGTATTCTTGTTTTTTCAACAAGATCGTGTATTAACTGTTCGAATTTGGATCTGCTCAGGTTGATGTTCATATGCTTTGGTCCATCCTGTGTTGCAGTGATGAACGGAAGATTGACATCTGTTGAAGAAGATGAAGAAAGTTCAATCTTAGCTTTTTCAGAAGCTTCTTTCAGTCTTTGAAGAGCCATAGGATCTTTTTTCAGATCAATACCTTCCTGCTTTTTAAATTCATCAGCAAGAAAATCAATTAATCTCTGATCGAAATCATCACCGCCAAGATGTGTATCACCATTAGTTGACTTAACTTCAAATACTCCATCTCCCAGCTGGAGAATAGAAATATCAAAAGTTCCGCCGCCAAAGTCATATACAGCAACTGTGTGATCTGATGTTTTCTTATCAAGTCCGTATGCAAGTGCTGCAGCAGTAGGTTCGTTAATAATTCTTCTAACCTTCAAGCCAGCAATTTCTCCGGCGTCTTTTGTTGCCTGTCTCTGTGAATCATTGAAGTAAGCCGGCACAGTAATAACAGCTTCGGTAACTTCCTGCCCAAGATAATCTTCAGCAGTTTTTTTCATCTTCTGAAGAACCATTGCGCTTATTTCCGGCGGCGAATAAAGTCGATCTGTTATCTTTACTCTTGCAGTGTTTGCATCACCAGTAACCACTTCATAGGGTACTTCAGATCTTTCTTTATCAACCTCATTATACAATCTTCCCATAAATCTTTTTATGGATGAGACGGTATTTTTCGGGTTAGTTATTGCCTGTCGCTTTGCTGGCTGACCAACTAATCTTTCACCTGATTTTGTAAATGCTACAACAGAGGGAGTAGTCCTTCCGCCTTCAGAATTCGGAATTACCACCGGATCATTTCCTTCCATAACTGCTACGCAGGAATTTGTAGTACCTAAGTCAATTCCTATTATTTTTCCCATTATATTTTTCTCCTTGTTATTTTATAAACTGATAGAGTTATGCAATGAAGGTGCCACAGAAATAAAAATCTGCTAAGTTATTAAATCGTAATAAGTTAACGTTGATTACTAATTTATCACTTGAAGTTATTAAAATACTAATCACTGACAATATGTCAGCGTTAATATAACTTTTGACATTTTTAATGACAGTTTTTCGATTTCTGCCTATATTTGCTTGTAAAGAATAAAGAGGTTTTTGTGTTTAATATTGAAGCTTTTGATTTAAAATTAAATACTGAATTTATCGGTAGAAATTTTGTTTACGCCGAAGAATTGAGTTCAACTAATTCATTTTTACTGGATAAAAATTCTAATTACAATTACAATGGAACCGTTGTACTGGCTGAAAAACAATCTATTGGAAGAGGCAGAATGGATAGGACCTGGTATAGTCAGAAAGATCAAAACCTTACTTTTTCAATTTTATTGAAGGGAAATAAAAAAGTAAATAGCAGAATAAACCTTATAAATTTTGCCGCAACTTTATCTGTGGCAATGTCAATTGAAAATCTTTATCAGCAGCGCACAAATCTAAAATGGCCAAATGATGTCCTTCTTTCCGGTAAGAAAGTTTCAGGTATATTACTTGAATCAACTTCCAGTGGAAGCAGGATAGAACGTATAGTTGTGGGGATTGGCATAAATGTAAACCAATCAATTTTTCAGGGCAAGTTTAATATTGAACCAACGTCTATAAGAAATGAAATTAATGATATGGTTGACAGGGAAAGATTTCTTGCAGAGGTTCTTAATAATTTTGAATGGCTTCTAACCAGGGTTACCGAAAACGACGAGTTTATTTTGAAGGAGTGGCGTGAACGCTGTAATATGCTTGGAGAAAGAATTACTGTGTCAGACGGTACAAAAACTCAATACGGAATTTTTGAAGATATTGATGACTCCGGATTCCTGCTTTTGAAGACAAAAGAAAAGGTGGAAAGAATTCATTTCGGGGATGTAAGCATTGTTTAATAATTTATAATAGAAAAAGCCGATATATTTCATCGGCTTCTCATAAATTATTCACGGAAATATTAGACCAGTAAATCCAAAACTCTAATAATAGTATCTCTAAGCTCTTTCCTGTGTGTTATCAAATCAACAAAACCATGCTCGAGTAAAAACTCTGATGTCTGAAAACCTGGCGGAAGGTCTTTTCCAATAGTTTGTTTAATAACTCTTGGTCCGGCAAATCCTATCAATGCTTTAGGTTCGGCAATGTGTACATCACCCAGCATTGCATAACTTGCTGTTGTTCCACCTGTGGTTGGGTCAGTAAGAACCGAAATGTAAGGAACTCCCGCATTTGCAAGCCGGGCCAGGCGCGAACTGGTTTTAGCCATCTGCATCAGTGAGTAAGCAGCTTCCATCATTCTTGCTCCGCCGCTCTTAGAAATTATTATTAGCGGTGATTTATTTTTGTAGGCTTTATCAATCAGTCTTGCAAGTTTTTCACCAACTACGGCACCCATACTTCCGCCGATAAACTGAAAATCCATACAGCCAAGGGCAACTTCTTTTCCATCCATTTTACCTGTTCCGGTACGGACAGCATCATACAGATCTAATTTTTTAATGGTATCAGCAATTCTATCAGAATATTTTTTTGTGTCTTTAAAATCTAGGGGATCAGCAGCACGCATCTTGCGATCCATTTCTTTAAAGGATCCTTTATCCAGAAGAAATTTAATATAATCTGCACTTCCAATCCGGAAATGATGGTCGCATTTAAGGCAGGTCCATAAATTTAATTCAAGCTGTTTTTTATGAATTATTTCCCCGCATGAGGGACACTTTTCCCAAAGTCCATCAGGCAGGTCTTTTTTCTGTGTATCAGGTGCAATATTATCTTTTGATCTTTTAAACCAGGGCATTGTTTTTCTTTCAGCCTTCTACTTCGGCATATAATGTTAATATTGTATTTGGATTCTCGGGATCGTTAGATATTACAGTTAACGTTCTGCTCATTCTTCCTTTGCGTTTTGCAGTATCCAGTTCAACTTTTAATGTTGCTGATTCACCCGGCATTAATTCTTTTTGACTAATCGAGGCAACTGCACAGCCGCAGGATGACTTTACATCTTTTATATTCAACGACCGGGATCCTGTATTAGAAAAAGTAAATGTGTGCTGATATACCTGACCTTCTTTAACTTTTCCAAAATTATACTGCGAGTTGTTAAATTGAATTTTTGGTGCTTCAGCTTTTGTTTTTTCGGGAATTACAACATTGGCTTTAATTGTTAGAACCAACTGCTGATTCGCCGGATCGTTAGTTGTAACTGTAACACGCTGCTGTTGAATTCCTCTTCTGCCTTTTGTGTTAAAATTCACATCTACTTTAGTGGATTCACCAGGTTTAAGCTGACTTTTTTCAGGTTTAGCCGCAGTGCATCCACAGGAAGCGCGGACATCCATAATTTCAAGTAAATCACCACCGCTGTTTGAAATTAGAAATGATGCCTTTACAATTTCACCCTGATTAACATCGCCGAAGTCGTGTACTTTCTGCTGAACTACGGCTTTAGGTCCAATCATTTGTGCAAATGAAACTGATGTAAGCAAAAATAAAACTGCGAATATTTTATTTAACATTTTTCTTCTCCTTAATAATAAAATTTTTCAGATAAAATGGTTCAAGACTATCTATATCGTTTGTCTTAGTATTTTCACCAAAATCAACAGCCCACCGAGCAACAGATTCCGGTTCCGGAGAGCTTGTTAAAGGTTTACTAAATGCATTTCCAAGCTTTTTAAGCGATTTATCCAACAATTCCAGCTCAGAACTTTGCACGATTTTTAACTCTTCTGTAAATATATAATTATTCATTTTAACATGAAACTTAGCAAAATATACTTCCTCTGTGTTAACTTTGTTCGCTATAACAAATTCTTCATCTTCAAACAATGGAGCGATCTGCAATGCTAATGCTTCAAATGTTGGTACAGCGATGATAGGAATTGATAAGCCGAATGCCAGCCCTTTTGCGGCAGACATACCAATTCTTAATCCGGTGAATGAACCCGGTCCTTCTGATACAGCAATCGCGCTAATGTCGGATTTTTGAATATTAGCCGTAATAATAACTGTATCGATAACTTTAAAAAGCATTTCTGAGTGTGAGTGTTTTGCAGCTACTTTTGCCGAGAAAAATTTTTCTTTACCGAAGTAAATACAAGCGCCGCAAATTAAATCAGAGGTTTCAATTGCAAGAACAGGTTTATTCATGTTTATTAAGTTTAAAAATTCTGGTTTGGTTATTATCAAAATCTATTTTAATCTCAATCCTTTTCTTGGGTAGAATATCCCGAAAAAGTTCACCCCATTCAATAAAAGTTATTGAGCTATCATTATTTAGATAGTCATCAAAACCAATATCATATAATTCATTTACTGAATTTATCCTGTAAAAATCAAAATGATTAATGTGAAATTTGCCATTATGCTCATTAACAATAGCGAAAGTGGGACTTACAACATTATGAATTCCCATTACAGAGCAGACACTTTTGATGAAAAAAGTTTTTCCTGCACCAAGATTTCCATTTAAAATAACAACCTCTCCTCCCTTCAGCGAATTTGCAAATTCAATAGCAAGATTTTCAGTGTCGCTCATCTTTCGACAAATTCTTTCATAAGGATAAAACATTTTATTTTGGTTCCATCGATACTACAGGAAGTATCATTTCTTCCATTGATATACCGCCATGCTGGAATGTATCTTTATAATGGGATAAGTATTTATGATAGTCAGTTGGGTAAACAAAATAATAATCTTCTTTTGCAATGATATAATTTATAGTTACTCCGCGTTTAGGCAGTTTATACTCCATCGAGTTTTTGATATACACGGCATGTTTTTCATCTGCCTTAAGATTTCTACCGTATTTAAAGCGCAGATTGGTAGAAGCTTCCCGATCTCCCAGAACTTTTGCACCCCTCAGTGACCGAATGCTTCCATGATCCGTAGTAAGGATTATCTTAATATTCTTAAAACCTGCTAACGCCCTTAAAGTAGAAAGAAGGGATGAATGCGTAAACCAGCTGTTAGTTAATGACCTGAACGCCGATTCATCCGGAGCAATTTCTTTTAATAAATCGGAGTCGGATCTGCCATGAGCAATCATATCAAGGAAATTCACAACCACAGCAGTAAAGTGATTTGTTTTATATGAATGGATATTCTGTTCAAAATTTCTACCAACTTCGGGATCAATAATTTTAAGATATTTTAGGTCATTACGAAGCTTAATTTTTTTTCTATCCAGCAGTAATTGCAATAATTCTTTTTCATGCTTATTCATGCTTCTTTCATCTTCATCATTTCCCTGCCAAAGAGTTGGATAATACTTTTCAATATCCAGCGGATAAAGACCGCTGAATAAGCTGTTCCTTGCATAAGGAGTTGCCGTTGGAAGTATTGAATAATAATAATCTTTTTTAATGGTAAATAATTCCCTTAAATGTTCCTCCATTACCATCCATTGGTCTAACCGAAGACAATCCAGAACAAATAAAAAAACAGAATTATTTTCCTGTTTCAAATCATCTAATACATATTTTTCAACTATCTCGGTGGTTAATGTCGGTACTTCAGGATTTCCCTGATTTGTTATCCAATGACGATAATTATTTTCAACAAATTTGGAGAATTCTTTATTAGCTTCTTTAAACTGGTCAGACAGAGTTTGTTTTAATCCAACTTCGGGATGCCGATCAAGTTCAATAGACCAGTTTACTAATTTAAGATAAATGTTTAACCAGTCATTATAATCAAGACTGCCCATTAGTGATCTGGATATTTCGTTAAAATCCTGAAGATAATCTTTAGCGGCATATTCTCCTGATATTTTCTTACCTTCAAGAATTTTTTTACATACTAGCAGCACCTGGCTTGGGTTAACAGGTTTAGTAAGA
The DNA here is from genome assembly GCA_035463895.1 of Ignavibacteriaceae bacterium. Classification (GTDB taxonomy): domain Bacteria; phylum Bacteroidota; class Ignavibacteria; order Ignavibacteriales; family Ignavibacteriaceae; genus JAGXRK01. Next base: position 16,343 of record DATHSU010000356.1, read on the forward strand.
TAATCTCTTATCTTTCCTCCAATTGCTTCATTCATTAAAGATTCCTCTTCTGACTTAGTAATCATAACAACCGGAAGATTAGGTTTGAACTCTTTGATTTTAGCAAGGGTCTCTAATCCGCCCATACCAGCCATCATTTCATCGAGAAACATAAGATCATAATTAGTATTTCTTATCATAGAAACTGCATCCTCACCGTTAGTAGCAGAATCAACGTCATAACCTTTTTCGCTCAGAAAAATTATATGCGATCTTAATAATTCAATTTCGTCATCAACCCAGAGAAGTTTTTTGTTCATTATTTTTTCTTTCTTTCCAATTCTGTTCTATATTCTTCAGTTTAGAAAATAAAATATTGGGATAATTGATTATTTATTTGAAACGGGTTAAGTGAACTGATAAAACTTATATAAGTATCTTTTTGATTTGCGTTCCAAAATTATAATGACTGAAAGCAGCCAGCAAAATCAATCATTTTCCATTCAATCGTTCAATAAACAATCTGATTAAAAAACTATTTGTTAGTTCAGTACTCGGCTTTTTAGTTATTCCGCAAAATATGCTTATATAATAATTTAGTTGATAATGATATTAACATCAAGTCCGGCTTCATTAGTCGTAGTAGGCGGAATGCGTGAGGCGCCTTCAGGTTCAACTGTTGATCGTTTATAAAATATGCTGAGTGTAACTTTAGCACTGATTGTGTATTTAATTCTTGGTTCAATAGTTACACGCGCAGTTCCATCTTGCGGAATACCTTCTTCAGTAAAATTAACCATCTCATATCGTATAGTTGAATTTTTAGCACTTGTATAAGATAAGCTGAATTCAATATCATTTTGCAGAGATACGCCGAAAAGAGGCAGTTCAAATCCGGTTTTTGAATAGTTGATGGTAAACCCAATATCTCGTGAAAAAGTTTCGTTAATGTTGGAAGTAGTGATACCAAGATCAAAACTTGTGCGTGTAGAATATTGAACACTGCCCATTAAATTACCACCCCATAGCTGACCGAATGTCATATTAACTCTTGCCAGCGGAGCAAAGGCATAATCAATCTTTTGAGTTTGAACCTGTTTATCACCATCCGGAGAAAGTTTCCATCCCTCTGTATAGTTTGAAGAATAGGAGTGCTCTAAAGAAACTCTTTTTGCAATTGATTCAAACAGGGGTAATTTTTCCAGACCATCCCAGGTTATTCGCCAATTTGGTCTTGGTATATATCTTGAAAACTCCTCCAGGAAACCAAGCCGTGCAAAGATAGGGAAGGTTTCAAATCCCTGGATAAATGCTTCAGATAAACTTGAGGCTGCATCCGGCGAGTCAGGATTATAGAGTTCATTGACTCTTTTTATTCCGCTGTTAAAAATACTTAAAAACAGTGAAGGTGGCAGTGATAGAAACGACCGAGATAAAGTTCCCGTTGAATTGATATTCGATACAAAAAGATTACCCTGATCATCAGTAGATATTGTTGTGTTTTTATTCAGAGACCAGCCGACTTTCCAATTAATATCAATTTTAGCTCCTTCCCATAAAGGTCTGGAAGTTTTCAGATCAAAACTATTTTTTTGCTGAAACACATCGCTTAGATTTGTTCCTGCCTGTCGCACCCTTGGTCCAACATCATCAGAAAGGCCTAACATAAATGCTCTGCCAGGTCCCTCTTTATCATTATGGATGAAACCCCAGAAATTATTAAAGCCGGATCCGGTTGCCTGCAGGCCGGACTTGGATAATGTATTATCGTTATTAAAACTTATGTTAATATTTTCATAATCGAACAGGATTGTTTTAACCGCAATTTTAAGAAACCCAAGTGCTCTGGAAAGCGAACCTGGTTTATCCTCAACCACAATGCTGTCGGTTTCAGTAGTGGTTCCGGTTATAGCTTTTCCGGTGCTATCCTGAACTGTTAATAGAAATTCACCCTGCTCATCAGGTTTTTTAGTTTGCCCTACTTGAGTTTGTCTTCCTGTAGTTCGCTGGTTAGTCTGGGTTTTTGTAACTGATGGTTCTTCTGCGAATAACGGATCGAATAGTGCTTTTAATCTTAAAGTTAAAGTTGCTGAAGACTTATTAGAAAAACCTGCACTTCTTCCAAGTTCAACCTGTCTGAAATCATTATTCCATTGATAACCGGCAGAATAATTAGCTGTTACAGTAAAATATCTGTTGATATCCCATAGTGATGGAAGTCTCGGGTTAGTTCTGAAATCAATATTCTGCTGATATCTGAAATCTCTTCCAAAGAAAATACCATTAAATATATCATTCCAGATCTTGCTTTCTGAACGGGGATTGCCATCGGTATCCGTTTCAAGATATGCAAGAGAAGATGATATGTTAACGTTATAATTTGTAGAAAGATTTAAGAATCCTCCTTCAGTAATTTTCCAGTTAAAATTAAATCCGCGTGAAGCTTGAAAATCTCTGGACACAATTTCATTCGGTTCAGTAAGCTGTCCGCCAATTCCAACTGTTGGTCTTGTAATACTTGAGCTTTGATTTCTTTTTGCTGTTAAATTAGCAGCAATACTTTGCGGTGTAAAATAAACTTTTGTTTTACTGTAATCAGTTAATAATGCAAAAAGCACTCCAAGTACCGGTATATCTATCGGCTCAAAGTAATAATCGGGACTAAGATTAATTGCATAGTTCATATTTGCATTCCACACCCAGCTTTTACTTACAAGAGTTGTCGGATTTCGGCTGAAATTCTTATTGTAGTTAAATCCGAATGTAAGTGCATTAAATGTATCTCTTATCAGCCACCATTTAGTAGGTACTTTAATTTTTATATTTGATGCAGACCAGGAATCTGAGACGGTTAAGGTTTGTGTTTCAGACCGAAGGTCGTCGGCAGTTTTATTAGTTTTAAGTGAATCAACCTGATTATTGGCTTCAAGTTGTCTTACGGCTTCATCTACTCTTACATCAGAACCCGGTATGTATAAAGGTTTGCCAACCTGTTCTGTGTGTGAATAAGTAAGTCGTAAATTACTTTCGGGTAGGCTAAGAGGAACTAATTTGAGCAGATTAACATCTGTTGAAACCGACCAGTTATTTGATTCAACCCTTGACCCAAACCTATCCTGAAGTCTATGAAAGTAAGGGTTCCGTTCACTCATATTGAAGTTAACGGTCATTAAATCGGCAAGTTTTATTGAAGTATTAACAGAATAAGCCCAGCCGGGTGAGTCGTCTGCACCAATAACTCTTAATTCATTTACCCAAACTTCACCTGATAGATCTCCCTGGTTGAATGGTGTATCAAGATTATAAATGCCAACTGATAAAAACTTGACAGATGTAAGCGTAGGATTTCCTTTTAACCGATAATAATGACCTTGTCTTCCGGGTACCGGTACTTCAAGAATTTGACTGATTGAATCTCTTCTCTGTTGTTTAATTGCAGTAAGCTGATCAAATAAAATACTTATCTCGTTCCAACCCGGTTCAACCGGCTGACGATATTCATAATAGTGATTCGTATCTCCGCCGAATCTAAAATAAACTTCAGCAGAATACTCCCCGGTATTTAGATCCGTATATGATACTGATCCGGGTACAGCATTCTGGTCGCCATGAATAAATAATTTCATTTCAGTATAGTTGAAAACATCAAGTGGTCTGAACAAATACTTTACCGCTTCTCTTGATTCGCCATCGGGCAGACCGTTAAGAATAAGATTGAGTGATTGTTCATTACGGAATATTTCTTCATCAGGTCTTGTTCTGTCTCTTTCCTGAAATACCCCCGGGGGTGACTGATATTCAGGATTTTCTTCAAGGCTGACAACCGAAATTGAAAGAATTGAATCCTCGGCGATTAATTTCTGCCATTGGCTTCCAACAAGATTAAAATCTGTTATTTGAAACCACAACCATTCAGGAACACCTTCGGTGAACATTCTTATGTATTCTATTTGCGTAAACTGAGGGTTGCCAATTTCCATCATAAAATCTTTAATAGGCACTCTGTATAAATACCATCCAAACTCTGTTAATCCGCCACCGGCAATAAAAGGATTGGCTTCACGGTTTGTATCTAACGGAATTTCATATCTGAAATAGCTGTTTACCTGGTCTAGATTTCCATTTCTGTTCAAATCCTCTGTGTCAGGTATTAATCCAATATCTGTAAGAACAGCATTTCCCTGTGTGCCATTTATGCTGTAATAATCAAAAGGATGGATCGCATCATTTCGCTGAAAGAAAAAGTTATCACCGGCAGGATCTGCTTTTGTAGAACCATACAAAGCCCTTTCCTGCTCATCAGTTAACATATCCAATCCCAAATCCTGAATTTCCGGTTGGGTAATTGTCTCATTATTAAAAATATCCTCAGTATCGAGTCTATTGTTAGGAATAACATCTTCACTTATTCTTCCAAGATCGATATATAGTTTTGCGCTGTCAGGTGCTTTTTTAATATTCAGCCAGAATTCAATAAACTCAACATTTTCTTCCACAAGATTGCTTGCTGTTGATGAAAGAACCTTCATATTTCCGCCCCAGCTTTTGGTTGGGTCAGAAAGCTCAGGAGTTCCATTGTAGGTTCCGGGCGAATCAGGTAGAAATACATAATCCATTACAGTAACCTGCTGATCGGAGCGTGCAACTTTTTTCCTATCGCCATAAATCTGTTCCACAGTAACGTCTGAAGGAGTTCTTGTAAACCAGAAAGTTTTACCTTTGTGATCCATCTTCTCCTGTCGACTTAAACCGGGTAAAAATGTAAGTGAATCCGGCGGACTTAAATCTCTCCAGGAAGTATAAGCAACACCAATAGGAATTATTCTTTTAGCGCCTTCAAAATCATCTATGTAAGCAATGCTTTTTCCGCCATCTGATAAAACAGTACTTTTCTTTGTATTTGGATCGGGATCAATATATGCATATTCGCCTGTTAAGCTGAATGATGACATTTCACGGGTAGAAAAAATATTATCAATAGCTTTGGTAACAAACGGGAGATCGGCCTGAGTTGAAAAATCCAGTCCATAAATTGTATTGCTTAGGGGCTCTTCGCCAATTCTTACTTTATCACTTAATGTCTGTTGATTCAAATTTAGAATAGAGAAACCAAGTTTTGTTTTATTGGAAAATTCATAAATACCTCGTGCACCAAGCAAGGTTTTGGATGCTAATGCAAAAAGATCATTTTGTTCATAAGTTATTCTTAGATCGGCACCAGGTACAAGTGCAGCATCATTTCTTATTGTTAATGTTCCGATATTATAATCAACTGAATAATCGACATTAGGAGTAAGCTCACGACCATTCAATAAAACTCTTACTGAATTTTCAACTACGTTAAATCCAAGCTGATATGTTGATGTTGCATCGCCTGAACTTTGTCCTACAAGTCGCCATTTGTCTTTTATTTTATCCTGCCTGGCAAAAGTTTTAGTAGTATCGTAAATAGATTGATATCTGAACTGATCGCTTAATTCTGCAGGCAGATCATTGCCAAAGGGCTGAAGGAATGGAAAAACGATTTCTCCCGTAACCGGGAAAATTGTTATGCCGGGTCTGTAATCAAATTTGCTATCGGGATTTGGCTGTGAACTAGCATCAAGCAAATCGAGACCAAAAGCATTCAAGAAACGTACAATACCGCCGCCGGTACCCTGAACTTCTGTAACCGCTTCACCGCCTTCAATCTCGTACTGAATATTGAATTCAAATCCATCCGGTTTAAGATTTCTTGAACCAATAGGATAAATATTTTTTAACTGAAGCTGCCACGCTGTTGAATAAATTGGCTGTAAGTTTTTTGGTTTTACAAGTTTTAAAATCAATCTTTTTGAAGTATCAGTATTGGCGGTTGATAAGAACTCGCCGAATACTCTATCATCAGAAGCACCCTGACCGTTTTCTGTTCTAAATGCAACTGCAATTATATCCTGATCATTAAGTGCTGTTTTAAAGGTAATAAATCCTGTTTCAGGATGCAGAGTATAATCAACGTCGGGTGTTAGTAGTAAAAATCTTGCTGATTCCTGTTCGCCAGGTGTGGGATTTTCAATATCAGCTCTTAATGATTCATCGTAGGTATCATTTATCCCAATATCCGGTAAATCTATGTAAGCGTTTGCAAATCTCTCTTTGGATTTGTCGGGTGTAGGTATGTTTATTGACTTCCATACCTCAATATCTTTAACATAATAAGCATTTACAATTTCCGGAGTTGGTCTTCCAAAGTACCTATTGAAAAGATTTAATCCGGGTTGAGTACTTGCGTAAAGTGTATCGAGAAAATAGTGGTTAGTGGAATAATCGTAAGCTCTTATTTGAAATTCCTGAGTTGTTGTACCGCTTGATACAGATACTTCTTTTGTTTCACCTTTCTTCTGAGATGCTAAAGTAGTAAGTGTAAAAGGACCCATTTTAAATTGGGCTTTTAAACCAAACAATGCCTCACTTCCGCCAATGAGAGGAGAAGTTTGCAGCGTTACGTTACCAGCTTCAATGCTCTGGATTATTTCATCATCGTAGCCAGTGTATTTTATTTTTAGCTGATTCTCATATTCAAAAGTTCTTTCTGTATTCCAGTCTGCATTAATATTAAGCTTATCGCCTATAGTTCCGTTAACGTTTATCTGTACCTGCTGTTTAAAATCCGGTTCATTTCTGGTATTTCCTAAACGGGAAGCTGTAACACCTTCAGTGGTTTCATTTCTCCAGGCCCCTCTGATCTGAACCTGACCTCCGATTCTTAAGCTAATTTTCGGTTCACCAAAAATGCTAAGTACACCAACACTTGGCAGCGGTATTTCAAAATCAGTAAAGCTTTTTATTAATTCGCCGAGTCCAACCTTTGTATCTTTTAATTCATATTTATAGCCAAGTTCTTCCCAGAGTTTTCTTTCACGAAGTTTTATTTTCTCCTGAACATATTCTTCAAGTGGTAAACGCAATAAAATTTTTGAGTCATTGCCCGCAGTAATTTCGCGGATCTCAACAAACTGTCCGGTAGAATCTATAGTAACCTTACGTTGTTTGAGGGTTGGCGAGGGTTCAACAAAAAATTTAGATTTTTTCTTCTCCCTTAGCTGAACAAATGGATAATCCTCACGCTGGTATCTGAAATGTTCAAGTCTTCCTGTTGAATCCACTGCCATCCAGTCAACTGTTGCTGTATCTTCAGGAAGAATGAATGGATCTATAAGTGAATCAGGAATGGATGTTGAATCTTCAAGTACTGAGGAATCTGGCAATATAGTTCCAAGTAGGGAATCCGGTTCAATTTTTTCTTTTCCGGAATCCGGTGGTGAGTCAAATGTTAGTATCAGATCATTAATATTACCTGAAGAAGATTTTTCCGGAGTATTATCCGGATACGTTTTGGATTCTGTATTAACATTACTACCTTCCAAATAGGAAAGATAGGCATTGAGCCACAATTTAGAGTTTAGCTCTGTACCCTTTTTAGAGTTAAAACCAAGATTGATACCCGCATAAAAAACTATTGCCGCGAAAAAGAACAAGCGGAATATCTCTGAGAGCAGATTTAATATTTTTCGTTTGATAAAATTAACCTAAGAGAATTATTAAGACCGTAGAAATGAATCGATAAGTTTCTCCTTTTCTTTTATTTTCGACGGAAAAATTAGATAAATTGGTTCTGAATATCAACGGAGAAATAATAACTTTTTTAACCTGATGTTAAATTATCAGAAGTTTTTGAACAATTTAAGGTATTTATTTTTCTCGGTCTAATTGATGCCTCATAGCTTAGCTTTAGCGGCATAATCTTTTTATCACTTCTTTATGTTCAGGAAATTCGTTTAACAGCTTATCGCATTCTGCCATTTCAAAATCCTGGAAATCAAATCCGGGCGAAACTGTGCAGCCTACAAGAGCAAAGGACTTCTTATCAACAAGCTCAGCCGCAAACCAGCAGTTCTTTTTAACTACCGCCTGAAAAAGTTCGCCTTCGCTTATATTTCTGCCGAGAGTAATTTC
>DATHSU010000357.1:0-17446 GCA_035463895.1 Ignavibacteriaceae bacterium
CATTGTTTGATTTGAGTTTCGATAAAACAAACAAACCATGGCGAATTAAAAACATAATTGCTTTTATAGAAAAAGAAAAAGCTCAATCATTTTAAAACATCTAAAGAACCATTCTGGCAGGGCATTTACCAAAAAGCGCTTTTAAGTTTACAAAGCTGTGGCGCAACACGTAGTTGCTTTCCTAATCTGCTGGATCAGGTTATTATCTGTATCAATTCCCATCCGAAAATATTTGTTATCATTATTAAAAGATAAAACTTTGCAAAGTATTGATGAGTTAATCGAAGCGGAAAAGAAGAAGGAAATAGAAGAATCACTCAAAAAGGATAGTAATGATAAATTATAAATAACATATGTAAAAAGTGCTTCAACGATAATTAGATAGAATTCTGTTATAAGCTTAAAAACCTCAATCAAACTCTCAAACTTTCTGCCTTTCCTCGCTCTTGACCGGTAAATGTAATACAGCTCACCGATGTTTTCTGACCTTTTATCACACAATATTTGATTTGGGTCCTCCAATTACTTAATTTTTTTCGGGTAAACAAAATTATTTATGAAAACAGTTGCCAAATATTCACCATTGAAAAAGATTGAAGCATTTATTTATAGAATCAAACGGAAAATATATTTCAATCTTAAAATGATAGGATTTGAGGGATTCATCTGGGCAGTAGCTCTTGTTTACCTAGCCTTTTTCTTTAATCCTGCAGAATCTCATTTTACAATTTGTCCTTTGTCAAATTTCGGTGTTGATGATTGTCCCGGCTGCGGTTTGGGTAGATCAATTTCATTGCTGTTTTCCGGTAAAATAACTGAGTCATTTCAAACTCATATTCTTGGAATACCTGCGGTTTTAATTTTAATCTTAAGGATTTTTTCAATTATAAGAACAAATTATTCAATTCATAAAAAATTAAACTCCAAAGAAAGGAACCAATATGCCTAACGTATTACAACTTTTACCCGGTCTCGAAGGAGAAGAAATGGGTTACATTCAAATGTTAGTTAAGGATATGACTGATACACAAGCTCAGCAGTTTGCAATAGCATACGGCTCGCGCAGAAAAGATCCTATGATGATTCTGCTGGTTTGCCTGGTGGGATTTTTAGGATTTGCAGGAATTCATAGATTCATATTAAATAACATTGGAATAGGGATTTTATATTTCTTTACACTTGGTTTGTGTTTCATAGGCACAATTGTGGATCTTGTTAATCACCGTAAACTCGCCTTTGAATATAACTCACGTGTTGCGCAGGAAGTATCGATGCTTGTAAAGCAATAAACTTTTCACTGAAGGGCGGTTGATGCCGCCCTTTTCCTAATCGAGCCTTAATAAATATTTAACTTAATTTTTTATTGAAAACCATTTACTATTCAATTAAATTGACATAGTAAAATGAAATCAATTATTTTTTCCAAGATGACCGGTGCGGGAAATGATTTTATTGTCATTGATAAAAACGAAAATCCCGAATGTGTTCTTTCTCAAAATGCTATAATTAAACTATGCAACAGAAGAACCGGAATCGGCGCAGATGGAGTTATTTTAATTGAAAACTCAGATGAACTTGATTTTGAGATGAATTATTATAATTCCGATGGTTCTTTTGGAAGTCTGTGCGGTAATGGTGCCAGGTGTGCAATTAAGTTTGCAAATTTTTCCGGCAGATGCGGCAAAAGTTCAATAAGATTTAAGGCTAACACAAAGGTTTATTCTGGTGAAGTGCTTGATGATTATCAGATAAAATTTAATCTTAATCCGCCTTCAAAATTAAAATATAATTTTAAGATTAAAGCATTTGGTCAATTAGTTAATGCTTCCTTTGCTGATACCGGATCGCCGCATATTGTTGTTAACATAAATGATATGTCAGAAAATCCTAAAGACCCAAGGCTTAAATTTCATGATCTGAATAAATTTCCTGTAATTCAAATAGGAAAAGAATTAAGGTATGCATCGGAGTTTTTGCCAGGTGGAACAAATGTAAACTTTATTCTCGTTGAACGAGAGAAAGTTTACGTCAGGACTTATGAACGCGGAGTGGAGGATGAAACTTGGGCTTGCGGAACAGGAGCTGCTGCAGCCGCATTAATAACCTATATTACGCAAAAATTAAAACCACCAATTACTATCGTTCCGAAGAGTAGTGAAGAATTAATTGTAGATTTTGAAGTAGAAAATAATAAAGTAAAGAATTTATCATTAACCGGCCCGGCCAAAATAGTTTTTACGGGTCAAATACAAATAACTTAGTTAAAATTTGGAGAAAAAATGGCAAAAGTTCTTTTTTCAGTTCAATATGATATTTTACCTGAAAAAAAAGATGATTATCTGAAAGTTGTGAAGGAATTAAAAGCAATTATCAATAAAGAAGGTTTGGAAGCTTATGCAGTTTATGAAATAAAAGGTAAGCCTAACAGTTTTAATGAAGTTTATACATTTGCTTCAATGGAAGCCTACGAAGCTTTTGATGATAATGAAGACGAAAGACTTAACATTCTTATTAATAAACTTGGTGATATGATTGTCGGCTCAACAAAATACCAGACACTTGTAGAGCTAAATACCGACTAAATTTCAACCCGCTGTAATTGGCGGGTTTATTCGAATATGTTATTGTTCTTTTGTCACTAACCCCTCCATTATCATACTAATTCATAATGTTTGAGTAAATTCTCTTATGAATAAAACACTTCACAAGATATACATTGGTTCATTTTTTCTGGTTGGTATTACGGTGCTGGTATTGCTGGGAATTAACGGTTACAGCTACTACACTATACCAATAGAGGAGCGGTTTTTTCATTCATCTCATCAATCGTTAAAGCCAAGCGGAATATGGGGCCACGGTTTTGGTATTATTGGTACTCTGATGATGATATGTGGTGTATCAATTTATATGATTAGAAAACGAAGCCGCCGATTTTTTACTTTTGGTTACCTCAAACATTGGCTTGAATTTCACATATTTCTTTGCGCTGTTGGTCCAATTCTTGTTTTATATCATACCTCATTCAAATTTGGTGGAATTGTTTCTGTAAGTTTCTGGAGCATGGTGCTGGTGGTGCTCAGTGGAATAATTGGCAGATTTATTTACATTCAAATTCCCCGTACAATTCAGGGAAAAGAATTAGATGTGCAGGAACTAAATTCAATGAGGCAGCAAATGTCTCACAATCTGTATATAGATTTAACAATGAGTCTTAAGTTTACTAAGGATTATGAACGTTTTTCATCGTTGGAAAAATATGCTAATTTGGGTATTATAAAGAGTCTTGTGGTAATTTTTGCAGATTATTTCAGGATAAAAATTTTAGTTTATAAAATTAATAAGCAACTTAAAGAATCGGGTGTTTCTGCTTACAGAATAAAAGAGATATTAAGAACTGTTAAAACTGAAATAGTTCTTACCAGAAGAATAGGATTACTTAAAACAATGCAGAAACTTTTTAGATACTGGCACATTGCACATTTACCTTTTGCAATTACTATGTTTGTTATAATGATAATTCATGTTGCAGTTACAGTTATATTTGGTTATAAGTGGATTTTTTAGAGTAGTAAATGAAATTAGCACCAAAATATGTTTACCTTTTTTTAGGTGTAATAGTTTTTATTGTTTTAATATTTTCATCAAGGCAGTCATCAACAGTTTTAACTTCCTCAAACTTAGGAGGTAATGAATTACCTAAAGATAGCATTCACAATAGTTTTAATAATCAGATGAATGAAGCACCGGGTTCTTCTAATGTAAGCGATGAAACAGTGCGCCGCCTCAATGAACTTAGAATAAATTATGAAAAAAATCCCGCTGATACCGCCAATTTACTCAAGTATGCTGATTTCCTCCAGATGGCTCACAAGCAACAGGAAGCCATAGCTATTTATAAAAAAATATTAGAAATTGACAACCAAAGAACTGATGTATTATTTGCTCTGACATTTATTTATTATAATGAAGGAAATATGAAAGAAGCTTCATATTATACCAGGATAATTCTTGATATTGAACCACAGAATGTTAAGGCTTTATATAACTCTGGTGCAATTGAAGCAGTAAAAGGCAATAAGAAATATGCCAAAGATATCTGGAATAAAATTATTAAAGAATTTCCTGAATCTGATACTAAGGAACTTGCAAGAAATTCTTTAAGAAAATTAACAATGAAAAATTCTGAATAAAGTTTTTATTGGAAACATTAATTGAAAATATTTTGGCATACCTCATTGTAGGAATAGTTATTTTAGTAATATTCTATTTCTATATAAAAAATCATAAACGCACTTCCGCAGAAACTTCACAAAAAATTACAAAAGCAAAAGAATCAGGTTTATCTGAACCAGTTTCTTTACATCCTGTTGTTGATCCGGATATATGCTTAGGCAGTGGGGCTTGCATAAAAGCTTGTCCTGAAAAAGATATACTGGGTTTAGTTAATGGCAAAGCTCAAACAATCAATGCCTCAAGATGTGTTGGGCATGGTGCATGTTTTCATGCCTGCCCTGTTCAGGCAATCTCTCTATGCATAGGGACTGAACGACGCGGCGTGGAACTACCGCACGTAACTCATGAATTTGAAACCAGTATACCGGGAATATTTATTGCTGGTGAACTGGGCGGAATGGGACTTATTAAAAATGCCGTTGAGCAGGGAAGACAATCGGTAGAATACTTTGTTAAGAAACTCAATAAGTCGCCTCAAGCAAAGTACGACCTTGTAATAGTGGGTGCTGGTCCAGCGGGAATTTCTGCTACTCTAACAGCTGCAAAAAATAATTTGAAATTTGTAACTCTTGAGCAGGACTCAATAGGAGGTACTGTATTTAGTTTTCCAAGAGCAAAAGTCGTAATGACTTCACCAATGGATATACCTTTGTTTGGTAAAGTCAAGTTAGATGAAACCACTAAATCTGAATTACTAGAGCTTTGGACAAAAATTCTGGACAGAAACCGCATAACAATCAATGAGCAGGAAAAAGTTGAAAAGATAGAAAAACTTGATAATTATTTTCAAATAAAGACTAACCATGCAACTTATAGTTCCAATGGTGTATTGTTAGCAATAGGAAGAAGGGGTTCTCCAAGAAAACTGGGTGTTAAAGGTGAAGAGAAAGAAAAAGTATCTTACAGACTGCTTGAGCCAGAGCTAATACATAATAAAGATATCCTGGTTGTTGGAGGAGGTGATTCCGCTATCGAAATTGCGCTTCTTTTAGCTAATGAAAAAAACAGAGTAACAATATCGTATCGTGGGGATAATTTTTCACGCATAAAACCACAAAATCTTGAGAAAATCAATTTATATGCGAGAGAAAACAAAGTACAGCTGTTGCTTAGCTCTAATCTTGTTCAAATAAATGATTTTGATGTGGAAATTAAGAACAACGCCGATGAAATAATCAGTATCAAAAATGATCTGGTATATATTTTTGCTGGCGGAGAACTGCCAGCACAATTTCTTGAACAAATTGGAATTAAAATAACCAAAAAATTTGGTGACCCAATACTGAAACACAAATAAAATCGATGAAAAAAATCTTTTTGATATTTACATTTTTATTTGTTCTTATTCTCGGGTACAAGGTTAATGCCCAAATTTCTCCTGGTGATCTTACAAAGGCGCATGCTCATCTTGAAGGATTGAGTAATTGCACCAAATGTCATCAACTAGGTCAACAGGTTCTCAATAGTAAATGCCTCGATTGCCATACTGAAATAAAAGTTCTTATAAATAAGCGCAGCGGATATCACTCAAGTTCTGAAGTACTGGATAAAGATTGTTGGAGCTGCCATAGTGAACACCATGGTCGAAATTTCAGAATAATAAATTTCGATGAAAAAAAATTCAATCATGACAAAACCGGATTTAAACTAACAGGTTCACATATAGATATTGAATGTTCTAAATGTCACAATTCCTCCTTTATAAAAGATCCGGCTATCAAAAAAAAGAACAAATCATTTCTTGGACTTGATGCAAAATGTCAAAGTTGTCATTCAGATTATCATCAAAACACCTTAGGTGAAGATTGTTTAAGCTGCCATAATACAATTAAGTTCAGACCAGCTGAAAACTTTAATCACAATAAAGCCCGATTCCAATTAACTGGTATTCATCAAAATGTCGAATGCTCAAAATGTCATTTTTTTGAGAAGAGAAACGGTAAAGACTTCCAGAAATTCAGGGAACTTAGTTTTTCAAGTTGTTCTTCCTGCCACACAGACATCCACAAAGGTGCTTTCGGTATTGATTGTAAAAGCTGCCATTCAACCGGGGGTTTTAAAATTATTAATCAATCAGCATTCGATCATTCCAGAACTAACTTTCCGCTGATTGGCAGACACAAAGAAGTACAGTGCAACGATTGTCATAAATCGGGTCTTTCAAAGAAGCCATTTTTTTCAAAATGTTCGGATTGTCATTCTGACTATCACAGAAGTGAATTTACGGTTAATGGCAGTGTTAGAGATTGCAAGGTTTGTCATAGTGAATCCGGATTTAGTCCATCTTCATTTTACATAGAAGAACATAATAAACTGAATTTTAAGCTGACAGGAAGTCATTTAGCAGTTCCCTGTAAAAACTGTCACTTGAAAAATGATAACTGGCATTTTAAAAATATTGGAATTAATTGTATTGATTGTCATAATAATGTTCATGGTGATGAGTTAAAAAGTGAATTTTTACCTGGCAATAAGTGCGAAAATTGTCACAATACTGTCAGTTGGGAAACTATTACTTTTGATCATAATCTTACATTGTTTAAACTGGAAGGAAAACATAATGAACTTTCTTGTTCTGAATGTCATGTAAGTAAAGACCTGAATCAAAAACGTATTTATAAATTTTTATCTGTTACAAGTGAGTGTGAATCATGCCACAAAGATGTACATTTTGGTCAGTTTATTGAAGATGGAAATAGTGATTGTTTGCGCTGCCATACATTCAACAATTGGGAACCTGAGAAGTTTGATCATAACAAAACCAGATTCTCATTATCAGGTGCACACTCAAAATTAGAATGTTCAAGGTGTCACAATACGGTTTCAATAAACGATACTGATAACTTTATTCAATTTAAGTTGAAAGATTTCAAATGCGTTGTTTGTCACTCATAACATTTTTATTATCATTAACCATAAATGTTTTTGCGCAATCTCAACACGGAAAATATTTTGATATAGACTGCTCATTTTGTCATAATTCCGAGAGCTGGAAAGTTGATCCTGAAAATGTTACTTTCGATCATTCAACTACTGGTTTTGACTTGGCAGGGCAGCATGTAGTTATAGATTGTCGTTCATGTCATAATACACTAATTTTTTCAGAAGCTAATAAGGATTGTATATCTTGTCATAAAGATATACATGCAGGCACCACAGGTGGGGATTGTTCATCATGTCATAATTCAGATTCTTGGCAGGTCAAAAATATAATAAATATTCATCAGGTCAGCAGATTTCCATTAGCAGGAAATCATAAAGTTGCTGACTGCCAGCAGTGTCATACTGGTTATACAGAACTAATTTTTGAACCATTAGGAATCAACTGTATTGATTGCCATTCAAAAGATTATTTTACTGCTACTAATCCAAATCACGTAAGTGCGGGTTTCTCAACTAATTGCAATGATTGCCATAATGTTAATGCAATTGCATGGAATTCAATAAGTGTAAATCATGATTTCTTTCCTCTGGTCGGTGGACACAATATTAGTAATTGCTTTAGTTGTCATAATCAGTCTGGTAATTTCTCAGGATTATCAACAGATTGTTCTGCATGTCATTTAGAGGACTTTAATGTAACAAGAAATCCTAATCATACTGCTGCAGGATTTCCAATAACTTGTAACGATTGCCATACTACAACAGACTGGGTTCCGGCTCAATTTGATCATGATGGGATGTTCTTTCCGATTTATTCAGGTGAGCATAATAATAAATGGAATACCTGTACTGATTGTCATACAGTTCAGAATAATTTCAGCATTTTCAGTTGTATTGATTGCCATGAACATAACCGTGAAGACATGGATAATAAACACGATGAAGTTAACGGTTATATTTATGAAAGCACTGCTTGTTTAAGCTGCCATCCCGATGGAAGTCAAAGCGGTGCATTCAATCACAATAATACAGGTTTTATTTTAGATGGTGCTCATACCTTTGCTGAATGTTCTCAATGTCATCAATCGGGGTACGCAGGAATCTCCGCATTATGTTACGATTGTCATAACAGTGAATTTTCATCTGCACTAAATCCAGATCATAACGCTTTAAGTCTTCCAGCCGAATGCAGTACCTGTCATTCAACAGCACCGGGCTGGTCACCGGCTTCGTTTCCAATTCATGATCAGTTTTTTATTTTAACCGGTAGGCATCTTGAAATTGCAAGTGATTGTTCGTCGTGCCATAATGGAAACTATATAAATACACAAAATCAGTGTTACGATTGTCATCAAACTGCATACAATTCATCTCAAAACCCGGATCATGCTTCCACCGGTATCTCTACTGAATGTTCGGATTGTCATACAACTACTGCCTGGATACCTTCTTCATTCAGCCATAATACTACAGGATTTCCATTAACAGGGCAGCATGCTAATCTTTTGTGTACTTCCTGTCACGAAGGCACAACCAGCGGACTGTCGAATGAATGCTATTCCTGTCATCAGGATCAATATAATTCTGCACCTGAGCACGCGGCTCAGAATTATCCTACAAACTGTGAACTTTGTCATAATTCAACTGCATGGAACCAGGTTTCATTTGATCATCAATTAACTGGTTTTCCTTTAAGCGGTGCACATACATCTGTAGACTGTTCCAATTGCCATGAAAGCGGTTATTCAGGTACATCAACTGAATGCTTATCCTGTCATCAGGAAAATTATCAGCAAAGTACAAATCCAAATCATGTTTCACTTTCTCTTCCAACTGATTGTGAATCATGTCATACAACAGAACCCGGCTGGGAACCGGCATTATTTCCTGATCATAATAGTTATTATTTCCTGACCGGGGCTCATTCTGCAATAGCCTCTAATTGTTCCGGATGCCATAATGGAGACTATAGTAATACTCCCAACACTTGTATTGGATGCCATGAAGACGACTACAATGCTGCGAACGATCCGCCTCACGTGCAATTTTCTTTTTCAACTAATTGTCTGGATTGCCACAGCATGAACGGATGGAACAATGCAAATTTCAATCATTCATTCTATCCTATTTCAAGTGATCATAACAATGTTGATTGTGGTCAATGCCATTCCCAGGCTAATTACCAGCCGGATTGTATGAGCTGTCACCTTGAAGATTTTCTTAATGAACACAACTTGGGCGATCCTACAAACTGCTGGGATTGTCATAATACCTTTGACTGGGATGACGATGCTCCCCTTGATCCTGGACGTGAAAGGGGAGTAAGAATGTTATGATGCGTAATTCTTTGTTATTTGTTTTGCTGTTCTGTGCATTTGTTTTTTCGCAGATCGGTATTGATACACCGGTTAAAGGTAACGTGACTTTTGTTTCTTCACAACTTGTTTATGTTAAATTTGAACACACCGAAGGCATTGAAGCAAATGATACTTTATTCACTAAGACTTCAGGTGGATTTGTGCCGTCATTAATTATAAAATTCATTTCTTCATCGTCAACAGCGTCCGAAATAATTGGCAGTAATAATTTTAATATTAATGATGAAGTATTTGCATTCCCAAGAATCATTGAAGTACTTGAGCAGCCAATTGATTCTTTATTAATATCTGAACCTTTATTGGATTCAATAACTCCTGAAATTCCGGTTCAATCCTCAATCAACTATCAATCAAAAGTTAAAGACTCCGGTACAAATATTTTTGGAAGGATATCGTCTCAATCTTATTCTAACTTTTCAAATTTCAGCAGCAGGGGAAACTATCAGCGCTGGCGTCATTCATTCCGGTTTGCTGCCGATCAGATAGAAGGAACCGGATTATCATTTTCACAGTATTCTATATTCGCCTACAAAGCAAATGACTGGAGCCGGATAAGCTCCAATCTTACTACTGCACTTAAAGTTTATGATCTGTCTTTAGGATACAGGTTTGATGAATCAACCCGAATTTGGGTCGGACGACATTTAAATAGAAAAATTTCAAACATAAGCACCGTGGATGGAATACAGTTCGAAAGAGATTTTTCTTCTTTTTCTGCAGGACTCGTTGCCGGCTCAAGACCAAATTTTTCAGACTTCGGATATAATGCAAAACTTTTTGAATATGGTGCTTATTTAAACAAATGGGATTCTGTAGGTACCGGAAGGATGGAAAATACCATTTCGTTTTTTGAGCAGACGAATAATTTCGTCACAGACAGAAGGTTTATCTATCTACAGCATACTAATAATGCAATTCAAAAAACTTCCTTTTTTATTTCATCAGAAATTGATCTTTACAAAAAAATTCTGAATCAAACAGAGAATTCCCCAACCCTGACAAGCATTTTTATTTCAGCAAGATACTCACCAATAAGAGATATTTCCTTCTCAGCTTCTTATGATGCAAGAAAAAATGTTATTTACTATGAAACATTTAAAAGTTTTATAGACAGCGTATTCGAAAATGAAACAAGACAGGGCTTCAGGTTCAAAACAAATATTCGTCCGGTTAAATATCTTTCCGTTGGCTTGACCTATGGATACAGGCATCGTAAATCAGATGATAAACCTAACACAAATTACGGCGGCTATCTGAACTATTCTTTAATACCATTTATAGATATTTCTTCAACCATGTCTTATAACAAACTAAACAGCAGCTACATTGAAGGGAATATATATTCATTAAATATCTCAAAATCATTCAGCAGTATATATCTGGATCTATCAGCAGGATTTCGGTTTAATGAGTATAAACTTCTGCCGGATAGAGACCGCTACAATGAAAAAAGTGTTCTCTTCGATATTTCCACCACTATATTAAAACCAGTGTTTTTGATCTTAGGCTATGAAGGAATTTTCCAGCAAAATTTTACCACCGGAAGAGTTCTTGCAGATATTTCTTTCAGGTTTTAGTGTTCAATTTGATACTTTTCTATAGATACTAATATCTCTATCTTTACGCAGTTAATAATAGAATCACAATGTTTGAATATACAGGTGTTTTACATCTTCATTCAGTTTTTTCAGATGGTACCGGTGAGGTTCCTGAAATTGCACGCTTTGCTGATGAGGTGGGGCTGGACTTTGTCATTCTCACAGACCACAACACGTTAAGAGCACTGCATGAAGGATATGAAAAATGGTATGGCAATGCTTTATTGCTGGTCGGTGTTGAAATAAACGATAAAGAAAATAAAAACCATTACCTCGCATTCGGCATTGATGATGCATTTTCAACCCGAATGCCCGCAAAAGACTACGTTAGGAAGGTTAAAGAAGCCGGAGGGATAGGATTTCTTGCTCATCCGCATGAAAAAAGAACGCATATGAAAGAGCATCCTCCTTTTCCCTGGGTTGATTGGAGCATTAAAGATTTTAACGGATTAGAAATCTGGAACCATATGTCAGAGTGGATGGAAAACCTTACTGAAGATAACAAGTACCGTTCATTCCTGCATCCGCTAAGAACAATTGAAGCCCCACCAAAAGAAACATTAGAGATATGGGATAAGTTAAACCTGGAACGAAAAGTTGTAGGTATCGGAGGCGTTGATGCTCATGCACACAAGTATAACCTGCTCGGTTTTATGGAAGTAGAGATATTTCCGTATAAGGTTTTGTTTAAATCTATTCACACTCATGTTCTGCTTGATGAGGAAATAAAAAAAGGAATTTCTCAAAAAGCAATCAATAAGGCGAAGTGGCTTATTTATGGAGCAATTAAGGAAGGCAGATGCTTTGTTGCAAATGATTATCATGGTAACTCTTTTGGTTTCCGGTTTTATGCTGAGTATGATAACAAAGTATATCAAATGGGTGATGATTTTTCTATAAAAGGAGATGTTGCCTTAAAAGTTTTATTGCCCGGTTTAGAGGGTTCTATAAGATTGATTAGAAATGGAAAAATATTTGAAACAATCGATGGTTTGAATGCTGAATTTATAGTAAATAAAAAAGGTGCTTACAGGATTGAGGTTTTCCGTAATAACTGTGCCTGGATTTACTCTAATCATATCAGGATTGGTTTGTAAAGTGTGTTTAATTTGAACCAATCAATCAATAATAAGATCATCGATTCTTTCAACATTTCTACTTGTAATATTTCTACTTAATTTAGCGTAAACAAAAAACGATTGATATTTTACTTGCGCCCGTAGTTCAACTGGATAGAATGTTGGATTCCGGTTCCAAAGGTTGCAGGTTCGAGCCCTGCCGGGCGTACTTTGTTAACTAGGAACCTCTTTGCCGACAGGCATGTTACGAATTAGGTATTGCAGGAATGTTCAACGCATTAAAATAAATCTGGTAGATCGTAATCCATATAGCCGAAAAATTATGAACTTTAATAAAATTGATAATGAGATAGCGTCATTTATGCAGAAATGGGGTGTGATTGCCCTTCGCATCTCACTAGGAATAATATTCATTTGGTTTGGTGTTCTTAAAACAGCAGGAATTTCACCTGCGGAACCTCTGGTTAAATCTACTGTCGGATGGATGCCTTTTTTTTCTACCGATGGCTGGGTTGTCATCATCGGATGGTGGGAAGTGATAATAGGAGTTTCGTTTCTGTTTCAGAAAACAATTCGAATAGCAATTGCCTTATTAGCAATGCAAATGGCAGGTACGTTTATGCCTCTAATTATACTTACCGAAGTTACTTTTCAGTCAGGTGGATTTCCTTATGCACCAACATTGGAGGGGCAGTACATAATTAAAAACCTCCTTATAATTTCAGCCGCATTAGTTATAGGCGGTACAGTGCGAAAACTAAACGAATAGAAGCAATATTATCTTTGTAACTCTATCCAATCTGTATTAAATTTACCCCGCTTTTTAATTATTTTTAATGAATTAAGGATTTTTCGAATGTTAGCTAAAAAGAAGAAACTCAGTAAGAAAGAAATAAAACAGGATAAACTTGTTGAGCTTTACTATAAATCGCAATCATACTTCGAGCAGAATAAAAACAGAATTTATATGTATGCCGGAGTTCTGGTAGTTGTTATTCTGGCAGTAATATTTTTTGTAAATCAAAGAGCAGCATCAAATGAAAAAGCCGGTGTTGAGCTTTCAAGGATTATGGAATTATATGATCAGGGCTCCTTTCTTGAAGCTATTGAGGGAAGACAAGGAACTAACATTATAGGACTCAAACGTATTGTTGATGAATACGGAAGTACCGAAAATGGTGAAACAGCTAAAATATACCTGGCTAATTCCTATTCTATGCTTGGCAGAACTGAAGAGGCATTTAAATACTATAATGATTATAGCGGCAGTATAGATATGTTCAAAGCGGCTTCTTTCGCAGGTCAAGCTTCTTACCACTCCATTAACGGTGAATATATAAAAGCGGCTGATCTCTATAATCGCGCAGCTAGAGTTTCTAAAGAAATTGCTCAGAGGCCCGAGTACCTTCTACAGGCAGCAATTAATTATATTAACGCTGGTAATGACACTGATGCTAAAGATTTACTACAGACAATAAAGGATGATTACAAAACATCCTCGGCGTTTACTTCTGTTGACAGGTATTTAGCACAAATTGACCAATAATTGGTCATTTCTTTTCATTTTTGCCGTGTAACTAACGGGTTTTGCGGCTTTTTTGTTAATTTTTGAAAAATAGATTTTCTTGACTTTCAGAGGGCTTATATCTATTTTTTTTTACCCTTTTATAAATATTAAATTCAGGATATATGGCAGATACTTCAGATTTTAGAAATGGATTAATCATTAAATTCAAAAACGACCTATACTCCATTGTTGAATTTCAGCATGTAAAACCCGGCAAGGGCGGCGCATTTGTAAGGTCAACTCTAAAAAATCTAAAAACAGGGAGGGTTCTGGAAAATACTTTCAGAGCTGGTGAAAGCATTGAAATTGTAAGAGTTGAAAGACGAAAATATCAGTATTTGTATCGCGAAGGTGATTTTTTAGTTTGTATGGATAACGATACTTACGAGCAGATAAATGTTCCCATACAACTTTTTGGCGATGGTGTTGTTTATCTTAAAGAATCAGAAGAAGTAGAAATACTTTTTAATGGTTCTGAAATTATAAGTGTAGAACCGCCTATATTTGCTTATCTTAAAGTTACGCAAACCGAACCAGGTTTCAGGGGCAATACAGCAACGGGTGCTTTGAAACCCGCATCTCTTGAAACCGGAACAACTGTAAATGTTCCTCTTTTTATTAATGTTGACGATGTTCTTAAAGTTGATACCAGAACAGGGGCTTATGTAGAAAGAGTAAAATCTAAATAAAGGAATGAGAATGGATTTAAATTTTATTAAGAAACTTATAAAACTTGTTGAGAACAGCGAAGTAACTGATCTTGAAATTGAAGAAAGCGGTACAAGAATAAAAGTTGCAAAAAAAATACGCATCTCTCAGGTACCTGTTCAGAATGTATCACCTGTTTTACCTGCTGCATCTTCAGCACCACTGGTTGAACAGAAAGAAGCTAAGGCTGCTCAGGCTGAAGAAGAAGTTTCTTCCGGTTACCACGAAATAAGATCTCCAATAGTTGGTACTTTTTATAGAGCTCCTGCACCAGATGCAGACTCTTATGTTCAGGTTGGTGATACTGTTTCACCAGGTTCTGTTCTTTGTATAGTTGAAGCTATGAAACTTATGAATGAAATTGAATCAGATGTTAGTGGTAAAATTGTTAAAATTCTCGTTGAAAATGGTAAACCTGTCGAATACAATCAACCTCTGTTTTTGATTCAACCATAAAATATTGAAGAGAAGAATTTGTTTAATAAGATACTGATTGCCAATCGCGGCGAAATTGCTCTGAGAATAATTAGAACTTGTAAAGAATTAGGTATAAAAACAGTTGCTGTTTATTCTGAAGCCGACAGAGATTCACTTCATGTTACTTTTGCAGATGAAGCCGTTTGCATTGGTCCCCCTCCCGGAAAAGAAAGTTACTTAAAAATTCCCGCAATTATTTCTGCAGCTCAAATTACCGGTGCTGATGCTATTCATCCCGGATACGGTTTCCTTGCCGAAAATGCTGACTTTTCGGAAATCTGTTCTGAATCAAATATAAAATTCATCGGACCTTCACCTGCTATGATTAAAGCAATGGGTGATAAATCCTTTGCTAAAGATACTATGAAGAAGAATGGTGTTCCGGTTATTCCCGGTAGCGAAGGTATTATTGATGATGTTACAACCGGAAAAAAAGTTGCCCACGAAATCGGATTTCCCGTAATTATTAAAGCCTCTGCAGGAGGAGGCGGTAAAGGGATGAGAATAGTTTGGGAGGAAAAGGAGTTTGAAAAAGCTTTTCAAACAGCACAATCCGAAGCCGAAGCCGGTTTTGGAAATTCTGCAGTTTACATTGAAAAATTCCTTGAAAATCCCAGACACGTTGAAATACAGGTTATGGGTGACAGATATGGAAATGTTTATCACTACGGTGAAAGAGATTGTTCAGTTCAGAGAAGACATCAAAAGCTTATTGAGGAAGCGCCCTCTCCCGCTCTCGATGCAGAATTAAGAAAAAGAATGGGTGATGCGGCAGTTCTGGGTGCAAAATCAGTCAATTATGAAGGTGCTGGTACAATAGAGTTTTTGCTTGACAAGCATCGTAACTTTTATTTTATGGAAATGAATACACGTATTCAGGTTGAACATCCGGTCACTGAATTTGTTTGGGGTGTGGATTTAATAAGACAGCAGATTTTTGTTGCTGCCGGTGAAAAAGTTGAAGTGCTGCCAACTCAGCCTAAAGGTCATAGTATTGAATTCAGAATAAATGCTGAAGATTATGAAAATAATTTCAGACCCTCACCCGGAAAAATAACTTCACTTAATTTGCCGGGCGGATTTGGAGTTAGAGTTGATTCTCACATTTATCAGTCTTATACCATACCTCCATATTATGATTCCCTGGTTGCCAAACTTATTGTTTGGGGAACAGATAGACCACACGCAATTGCAAGAGGTAAAAGAGCGTTAGAGGAGTTCGTTATCGAAGGTATCAAAACCACTATTCCATTCCATTTAAAAGTTCTCGAAGATCCAAGATTTTTAAGCGGCAATTTTGATACAGGTTTTTTAGATAAATTCTAATCACGTAATATTGAAATAATTTTTTAACAGAGGTTAAAATGAATATTCCTGAAAATTTAAAGTATACTAAAGATCACGAGTGGGTACTCGTTGAAGGTTCTACGGGCACAATAGGCGTAACAGACTATGCACAGGGAGAGTTAGGGGACGTTGTTTTTGTTGATATTGACCCGAATTTGAGTGAAGTGAAAAAAGGTGAATCGGTTGGGACAATTGAAGCAGTAAAAACTGTAAGTGATATGTATGCACCTTTTTCAGGAAAAGTAATTGAAATAAATTCCATCCTTGCAAATAATCCCGAAACAATAAATACAGATCCATACGGCGAAGGATGGATGTTGAAAATTGAAATTACTGATGCTTCTGAGTTAAATGATTTATTGGACGCTGCCGGATATAAATCTTTAATTGGTCAATAATTAATTTCAAACCCTTAAATTTACTTTAAGCAGGGGAACTTTGTTTAAAATCCGGCACAAAGCCGGATTTTGTTTTTATATCCTAACGAAAGCTTATATGCCAAACAGAGAAACGATACTGATAATAGATTTTGGTTCGCAATACACGCAACTTATTACCCGGCGAATTAGAGAAGCTAACGTTTACTCTGAAATCCATCCACATACAATAACCCTTGAAAAAGTAAATCAGATCAATCCTATCGGAGTAGTGCTTTCCGGCGGTCCTATGAGTGTCTATGATAATGACTCACCTGATATTGATAAAAGAATATTAGAGTCAGATCTTCCCATACTCGGGATATGTTATGGCTTACAGCTCATCTGTAGAAAACTTAACGGAAAAGTTGATTCTGCAAACGACAGGGAATACGGCAGAGCAAGACTTATAGTTTCAGATGTATCACCGCTTTTTGAAGGAGTAAAAAAAGAATCTAATGTCTGGATGAGTCATGGTGATTATTTGAAAGAAACGCCTGAAGGTTTCAATGTCATAGCAAAGTCTGATCATTCTCCTATCTGTGCAGTTTCTGATGAGAAAAGAAAAATATATGGTGTACAGTTTCATCCGGAAGTTGCTCATACAGACGAAGGTAATAAGATAATAAAGAACTTTCTTTTCAAAATTTGTGGAAGCAAGGGTGATTGGACGCCTCATAACTTTGTTGAAGACAGTATCAATAAAATTAAAGAAAATGTAGGATTTAATAAAGTGATATGTGCTCTCAGCGGCGGAGTT
>DATHSU010000358.1:0-2271 GCA_035463895.1 Ignavibacteriaceae bacterium
TGTCTTTCATTGCGGGAGTGAATTTTGTTTTATTTATTGCAATAACCGCAGCTTCATCTAATTCTTTATTTACACTTTGTACCACTTCTATTGAAGATACCTTACCTTTTTCATCAACAATAAGTTTTACTATTACTTTACCCTGCACGCCTTCCTCTTTGGCAGAGTCCGGATAGACAACATTATTCATTATTGCCTCAATGCCGCCGATCGGTTCGGGCATAACATCAGGTTTCTCTTCCTGTGCGAATGCGTTCAGTCCGAACAGCACAGTGAAAAGTAACAACGATAAGAACATGGTTTTCATAGAGCCTCCTTTTTTTATTTGTATTTATTGAAGTTTAAATACTATTGGAATAGCTACCTGTACTTTAACAGGCTCACCTTTGTGTTTACCAGGAGTAAATTTAGTTTGTTTCACAGCTTCCAAAGCAGTTTCATCACAGCCGGCACCAATACCTCTTATTACTTTAGCATCAGCTACGTCACCATTTTCATCAATGAATGCCTGAATAAAAACTTTGCCCTCTATGCCTGCTCTTTTAGCAATTTCGGGATAAAGTATTTTACTCTGGATAGCCTGAATTCCACCAATTGGATTAGGCATTTCATCAACAGCCACATAATATGTTTCTTTTGTCTCTTCATTCATTGGTATCTTTCCAGCCATCTCCTCAGGATCAAATCTCCAGGGAAGAGAAAATTTTACTTTCTTCCCATCCTTTTCACCTGGCTCATACCTCCATTCTTTTACTGTGTTGCCAATTTTTTTGTCAATCTCAGGGAATCCGCTTTTTACAATTTGAATTTTATGAATAATACCATCCTCATTTACAAGAAACCTATAGCTTAACAGAAAATCCTTCTTCTCATCATCTAGTAGCTCCTGGTAAAGATCATTCACCATAAATCCAAGATCTACAATTTCTTTATTCTGTTGAAGAGGATCTTTTGAAATTAACTTAATTTGTGAATCTAATTCGGTATATGAAAAATACATTTCCTCTTCCGGTATAAATTCTATCTCTTTTTCTGCTTTACAGCTAATCAAAGTAAAAAGAAGAATTGATGTTATTACTAATTTCGTTTTCATATTAACCTCAAATATTTGGTCTAATAATTATTTTATTATCTAACGTTCCGATAACTTCAAAACCGGGCAGACTGTTAAAAAGCATTTGTATTGTTTTTGTTTGAAAATTCATCTGTTGTGAAAGGTTATCAACTTTTTCCTGGTAAGTAGATACTTTCATAAAAAGATATCCACTCAGGACTATCAGAAGAACTGCAACGGCATAAGAAACGTAAGCAAATATTCTATGTCCGTTAAAGAAGCTGGATTTCTTTTCTGATGTTCTGCTCACAGATCTTAGTATTCTTTCATCCAGCTCTTCAGGAAAGTCTTCAAGTGATTCATCAATTGATGATTTTATTCTGCTCAACTGTTTGAAATATTCTCTTCCTTCAGGACTTTGCGAAAGCTCTGTGAAGAGAAATGATTCTCTGCCTTTATCAAGTTCACCGTCGAAGTAGAGGTTGATTAATTCTGTTATTTTATTTTCACTCATATGTTTACCTGTTAATCTTAATTATACTTTTAAAGCTCATATTTTGCTTGATCGCACCGGAGTAGTGGAATGATGGAACCAGTATTCCAATAATCCAATATTCCGGGATTCTTATTTTGTTCTGTTCTATTACTCCACATATTTTGAAATCCGCTTAATTAATTTCTGCCTGACTTTATATAACCTGCTCTTCACAAGTTCTTCATCAATATCCATAAGTACTGCAATTTCTTTATAACTTAACCCGGAATATTCTTTAAGTATAAAAATCTCTTTCTGATCAGGATTTATCTTATCAAGTTCATCCATTACCATTTTATTCAATTCCTTAAAATCAAATTCAACAGCAAGCGAAACAGTATCCTCAACTTCCATCTGATCATAATTATCTGATTCACTATAAAGCTTTTTCAATTTTGTATTTCTTAAAATTGTATAAAGCTCATTTCTTGCAGATTTAAAAAGCCAGAACTGAATACTTTGTTTGTTTCGTATTGAATCCAGATTCTGATACAGTTTAATAAACACATCCTGAACAATATCATCGGTTAACATCCGGTCAGCAGACATTTTAAGAACATAGTTGTACAGTCTCTTCTTAAACTTGTTGAAGAGTAATGTAAATTCAATTATTTGATCATCACGATTCAATATGTTTTTCTGTCTTCTGAAGGAAAGATGCAAAAAAGTGCTAAAATGTTTC
>DATHSU010000359.1:0-2827 GCA_035463895.1 Ignavibacteriaceae bacterium
ATCAAATTGTAACCGGAACTCTTCTGGCTAAAGGATTGGACGTTGTTGATTTAGGAATTGTACCAACCCCCACAGTATTATTCAATGTTAAAGAACTTAATGCAAATGGTGGAATTGTAATTACCGCTTCACATAATCCAAATGAATGGAATGCATTAAAGCTGCTGAATAGTTCGGGACAATTTATGTCACCTGATGAACACCAAATAATGAAGAAATATCTTGATAAAAAATCTTCTTATAAATATTGGGATAAGATTGGTAAGCAGACTGTTTTTACAGAAGGTCTTAAAAATCATATCGATGCAATACTTGCAATGCCTTTAATTGATGTTGACAGGATCAGAAAGAAAAAGTTTAAAGTGGTTGCTGATTGTGTGAATGGTGCAGGAGCATATTGCATACCGGATTTTTTAAGATTGTTTGGCTGCGAGGTAATAGAACATAATTGTGAAAAAACCGGAATCTTTCCCCGCCTGCCTGAACCAATAACGGAAAACCTGCTTGAAACAACGAAAGCGGTAAAAGATACTAAAGCTGACTTTGCAATTGTTGTAGATCCAGATGTTGACAGGTTAGTTCTGATTACCGATACGTGTGAACCTTTCGGTGAAGAAAATACAATTACCCAGGTAGTAAAATTTATTTTGTCCAAAACTCCGGGAAATGTTGCAGTAAATCTCTCTACCACACGTGCAGTTGAAGATGTTGCATCTGAATTTGAATGCAAGGTTTATCGGGCTCCTGTGGGAGAAGCAAATGTTGTAAAGAAAATGAAGGAAGTTGATGCTATAATCGGAGGTGAAGGAAGCGGTGGAGTTATCTATCCCAAACTGGTTTACGGCAGAGATGCACTTGTTGGTATTGCATTTACTCTTCAACACTTAGCTGAAGAAAATTGTAAACTATCAGAACTTAAAGAAAAACTTCCAAAGTATTTTATTGCAAAGAAGAAGATTGATTTAGTAAATATCTCTCCTGATAAAATTATTGAAAAATTGAAAACTAAATATGCATCCGAAAAGATAAATACTGAAGACGGAGTAAGAATAGACTTTTCTGATCATTGGGTACATTTCAGAAAATCTAATACAGAACCGATTATACGCATCATCACCGAGGCTAAGGAAAAAACAGAGGCTGAGAGACTTTCAGAAAATTATTTTGAAGAGATAAAAAAACTATTTTAGTATAAACGGCTTCTTTTCTGAATATATGTATAAAGAGCAGTATCAAATGATGTAGATGTATCAATTAGATTATAATCAAAATTGGCGTTCAGGCATTCACGTTTAATTTTTCCTGTGAACTCCTCCATCGCTTCCTTATACGCTTTTTGTATCTGAAAAGGCTGCGTAGTCATTTCTTCCAATGTTTCCATATCCCTAAATATTGCATCCTTACCGAAGGAAAAACTTCTTTCAAGCGGGTCAAGTATTTGAAAAACAATCACTTCGTTCTTCTTATATGAAAATGTTTTTAATGATTTAATGACGGTATCAACATCATCAAAAAAATCTGAAATAATAATTACTAAACCTCTGCGTTTAATTTTCTCAGCAATCTCTCCAAGTGAGGATGCAGTATTAGTTTTATCCCCGGCAGTGAGCGACGATAACTGTTTCAAAATTTCCTGAAGATAAGTCCGTGATGCTTTAGGTGGAAGTATTTTATTAATTTTTTCTGAATACAAAGCGAGTCCCACGGCATCCTGCTGTTTAATCATTAAGTAGCTCAATGCCGCAGCAAGAATTATAGAATAACTCAGTTTAGAAAGATTATTACCGGATTTAAAATCCATTGACTTGCTGGTATCAAGAATAATATGGCTTTTTAGATTTGTTTCTTCCTCATATTGCTTTATATAATATTTTTCAGTTTTACCAAATACTTTCCAGTCAACATTCTTAAGGTCATCCCCTTGCATATAAGGTCTGTGCTGGCTAAACTCTGCACTAAATCCGTGGTATGGGCTCTTATGGAGTCCAACCATAAATCCCTCAACAACCATTCGGGCTTTCAGTTCAAGACTATTAAGCTTGGATATTGTTGAAGGATTAAGAAAGGTTTTGTAATCTGAAAGTGATGCTGCCATTATTCCTGCTTAGCCAGATTTTTTCTTAGTATTTCTTCAGGAGATAGCCCCATATTTTCTAATTCTTCCCTGGCAGAAACTGCAAGTTCGTGCTCCAGATATACTTCAAGGAAAGTATTATATGTATCCGTAGCACGCTGGTAATCGGCTAATTCATTTGCTTGAATAAAACCGGACATAAATAAAGCCAGAGGGGCATGATCACTATTTGGATATTTCAAATAAACAGAGTGGAACAAACTATCAGCTTTAATCAAGGACTCCCTTTCAGAAACGGTTGCAACTTTCTTACTATGGTAAATTCCGGCTACTTGCGAAATAGCCTGCGGAGCTAATTCACTTTCCGGATATTCTTCAACTAATATTTCATAAGTCGCAATCGATTCAGGAATTTTATCCTCTTCAAAATATTTTGCGGCTTCATCAAATAATTGTTTATCTGACTTACTGCTGCAGGAAATTAAAATAAAAGCTATTAAAAAAAGTATTGAAAGTAATTTCATATTTATATCCATAATTTGTTTAAGCATAATAGAATCTATAAAATGATCTGTGAACTAGCAATGTAACAATATTATCCTACTCTGTATTGAGGCTTAATGTATCCAATCCGATGATTCTATCATCTAATTTCACTTTGAAATTTACAGAATCAATTAAAATGTCATTATTATACTTTAAAAACAAAGTAAGATTTTCAAATTCATCGTAAAATTTCCATTCACCATCTTT
>DATHSU010000360.1:0-6342 GCA_035463895.1 Ignavibacteriaceae bacterium
ATTAACAATTATCATAATAACGGCAATTACCAACAAAACGTGAATAATACCTCCCATTGTGTAAAAGGTTAAGAGTCCTATAATCCATACAACTACTAAAATCACAGCAATTGTGTATAACATAACATTTTCCTTTTAAAGTACATTTGTATTTAGTTCTATATTAAGGTACTAACTGATATGAGTCGGCATAATCGGGCAAAGGAACAGAAAATATTTAATCATTTTAACCGAGAAACAACTTCTCTATTAACTAAGTAAATGCTTCACATTAATTACCCTGACCAATTCTAACATGATTGCGTCCGCTAATTATTCTTGCAACAATAAATAAAATTGCAATTACCAGAAGAACATGAATAATGCCGCCCATAGTAGTAGATGTCAGGAATCCAATTAACCACAGAGCTGCCAGAACCAATGCGTTGATATAATACATAGTAAGTATCCCTTTTGACTTATTTCATTTATATTTCAATAATAAGCTATTAAGAGTTAGAGGTACCATCAATCGGGCAATGGGATGGAAAAGGAACTACACCATTACATTGAAAAGAATTAATTGTCTATTAAAAAAAAATCCCTGTTGCAATTAGCAACAGGGATTTGCACACAAGACTTAAAAAGAACAGTTACCTAACACTTGGGATAACTAAAACCAAACCCGAAAGCCAAGTGGTCTGTTACTGTTTGTGCTTGTAAGACACCGATGCCTATAATCCTCATCGATACAAGCGTTGGATTATTTTTGCTCAGTTCGGAATTAGCTACAAGACCATATTTTCAATGAAAGATTAAACCGCACTCCGTCCTTTAACAAGATTTATTATGACAAATATTACTGCAAGTACCAGGAGTACGTGAAGTACACCACCCATAGTATAGGAAGTGAGCAGACCGATTAACCAGAGAACTACCAGAACAACCGCTATAGTATATAACATTGTATGTTTCCTTTCAGTTTAATTAATAATGTTTCCTAAATGAATATATTCTGCAATAAGTGGCAATTCAATCGGGCAAAGGGATGAAAAAGGAATTACACCCTTTGGTTTAGTTGGCCACATTATTTAACAGACTCTTTTAATAAATTAATAATTCTTAGCTTCTTTTTTCCTAGTGTCTATTCCGGCTTCAACTGAAGATTTCAATTTTTTAGCTTCTTCTTCTATTATTTGCTTGCCGGATTGTAATACGTCTTTTGTTTTCACTTCTGCATCATGATACACCTGTTCAGCATCATTTAAAATTTCCCCAGGTTTTGATTCTGCATCAGTCATTACCGTTGTGTACTTTCTTTTGACTTCATTAATTATTTCACCGGCTTTCATTTTCGTATCTGTATAATATTTATCAGCTTCCTCAAAATATTCCCCGGATTTTTGTTTTATTTCTCCTCTAAGTTGCTTTCCGCTCTTGGGAGTTGTTAATAATGCAGCTATTGCCCCAATAGTTCCACCTGCTAAAAATCCACCAAGAAAACCTTTAATGCTATTATTCTGTAACATTGTATATTCCTTTCATTTAACTATCTAACGAAATCAGTTACCCTGATAAAATCAACCGATTCTACCATTGAAATTCTTAATAGTGCTTTTTACATTTTTTTTATTAGCTCAAAGCACTATCCAAATAAATTACGATTTGCTTAATCATTTCTTGTGAAAATATCGTTCAGAGTATTTCCGATATAATCCAAACCGTCATTAAACTCTTTTTTGAATGTTTCCCAGCTATCCTTTCCGTCATAATTATATTCACTTAGCTTTTTCCTTGACTCAACATTTTTTCGTTCCAATTCTAAAACTTCCTGTTCATATTTAGCCTTGGATTTTCCGCTGGCTGTTCTAATCGATGCTTTGAAATCACTAATTTTCTTTTCGTTATCGTTAATTCTTGATTCAGCATCTTTCTTGAATTGCTGCCACTCCTGTGCATATTCAGCCTTAGCATCTATTAATTCCTGCTTTGCTTCTTTTACATTTTCTTCAGCATCTTCTACGTTTTCACGTTTGTTGTTACAACCTGTAAATAATAACCCTGCTAAGAACAGGATAACTGCTGCGATGAAATATTTGTTCTTCATAATTCTCCTTTTGAATTTTATAGGAATATTTATGTGATTTTATTTAATAGACCGGAAAATCATCGATTTAGAGCACAATAAATTTCCGGCTTACTACCTTCTAATGTTTAGAAATTATTTTTTGAACTTCTTCTTTGGTTTTTCCAAGCTTTTTTTGTAGCCTGCCCAATAGTTCTTCTTCTTTCCCTTTTACTAATAGCAAATCATCATCAGTAAGGTTTGCATACTTTTGTTTCAGCTTACCGGATACTTCATTCCAGTTGCCTTTAATTTCAAATTTATTCATTTGTTAATCCTTTATAATTGATAATTAATTTATTTTATAATTTTTTTTAATTACAATTTAGAATATTAAATAATTCTTGAGTGTTCAATCGGACAAAGGGATGAAAAAAGAACTACACCTGATTGTTGAAAAGGATTTCTATTACCTAATAACTTTTGGGTGATCTACGGTTATTTTTCACCTGAATATTTTTCGATACATATATATTAAAATCATAAATCTCAATGAATGTGTACCGCTACTTTTAGCAGAACACATCGAACGTTAATTATTTGATTTTAAATTTCTTTCTTTCATTAGCTAATTTTGTTTGAACTTTCTTTTTAGTTAATCCCTTAATTGGGAGATAATAGGTAGAGAGTGTATGCAGGTCTGTTGCAACTGCAAATTTATCCATCCCATTAACTTTTTGTATGCCGTCAAACTTCGCCCCGTTTTCTTCTATAATGGATGATTTAAACATTATCAGCCTCCTTTTGTATTTAAATTTGAATTGAATGTATGAAGAGAAATAAGGCATGTAAATCGTCCACAAGGATGAAACAGGATCTACATCCTCCGGTCTTGTTAATACTTACTTATTCAGGTTAATGACAATCCGAATACGAAATATTATAGTGATATAAAAAACTATATTTTAAGAATGGCAATGTTTTGTTATTGTCTTTTAGAACAAAAGTAAGGGAAAAGACTTAAAAGGAAGATGTAGTTGAAAAAAAGACCCGAATAAACTCCGGGTCTGGTTATTATCAATAATTATAGATGCTTTTTTACAATTTTGCTGTTCTGTGATCAATTATGATCTCTACTCGTCGATTGTTAGCCCGACCTTCAGCGCTGTTATTGTTTGCAACCGGTCTATCTTCACCGATTCCATGAGCTCGAATAAGATTACCAGGGTAACCGCGCGAAATTAAATATGAACGCACTGCATCCGCACGATTTTGAGACAACTTCATGTTATATTCGTACGATCCCTGTGAGTCTGTGAAACCCTCAACAGTGAGGTTTCTTTCTTTGGTCATCAGGAGCGCATCAGCTACCTTGTTTAGCCGATCCTGTGCCGCCGGTAAAAGTGTGGATTGGTCAGAAGCAAAGAGAACACTGCCTGAAAGTGTAATTACAAGACCGCGTTCTTCTTCCTTAATTGCTGCAAGTTCAGCAAGATCTGCAAGTGCATTAGCCGCAATCAACTCGGCATCGATCCGTGCTTGCTGCTCAATAGAAAGTTGCTCTGTTGTGCTCTTCACAATTTCTGCCTGAGTTACTTCATAATCTTTTTTAGCCTTTTCAGTGGCTATATTTTGGGCAAATGTAACAGCAAGTGCGTCAGCCAACTTTGATTTGCGATCGGCTATATATGACAGATCACGAGTCATATAAGAATCGGGATCATCAAGAAAAGATTTCTCAGCAATTTCAAGTGCCGTTTTTGCTTTGTGCAGTTCTGCTGGTACTAATTGTACTGCCTGTCCGTTGCTTGCCTGCTGGAAAGCCAAACGTGCATCGAGCAGTTCTTGTGGTGGCATGCTTGCGCTGCAGCTAATCAGCAGTCCGGCAAATGCCAGTGTAATAAAATATTTCATGAGTTTCATTGATTAATTCCTTCCTTTAGGTAAGTTGTTGTCTTGTCTAAGCTGATTCACACGATTTATTGCATCTACAGCTTCCTTCTTATCTGCATCACTTCTGGATAGAGCCACAGCCAGTTCGCCGTCTGCGCTTGCACGCAATAGCATTGACTCAGCTTCTTCCTTGTCACCATTTTCTGCAAAGGTCTGTGCTTTCACCAACTGTTCTTTTGCAAGTTGTAAATAGAGAGATGCATTAGAAATACCGCCTGCACCGACCTCCTCAGCTGCGCGAATTGATGATGTGGACGATTCTTCATCGACCACAACCGCACTGCTTCCGCATCCTGCAAACAATAATCCGGTGAGAATACTCCCGGTTAATATGGAAATCTTAATAAGCTTCATTTAATACCTCTTCATAATTATAATTTAACATTAGCTCCAATTCCTGGTATTCAAGAACGGAAAATCATCATTTGATTTTATAATAACTTATCGATGTAAAACACTGAATCCTATAGAGCGATGGTATGAATAATGGATTAGTCCATTAATTGAATAACAGCTGGTGGCGTGTGTGTGAGAGTCGGTTTCAATAATAGATCATCTATAAAAAGCAAGCATCCTTTCCTTTTAAAGATCGATATGATTATTAATGGAGAGATAAAAAAACAATCGGGCAGTGGGATGAAAAAGAAACTATACCTATTAGTCAGTGTTGAATCATACAATCGTTCTGAAGAAGTTCATTACGTTCGTAAAATTATTTACTCAATAAAATCCATTTGATATTTTCTTAAAATGGAATCCGTAAATCGTAAATAATATTGCTAACGAAAACAACTGCGGTTTACGGAATAAGGTCCATAAAAATAATTTCCAATAGTAAATTCTCTCTTCACCTATCACACCTAATTTTACAATTGACCTGAATAAAGCGAGGATGTAATTAGGATTAAGATGAAAAACTTTTTTCTTCTTGGGTTCGAAATCCTTCAGGAAGATCATTACACGTTCATAAAAGTATTTAGGTGAATAAATTGTTTTTAAAATAGATCTATAACCATCAAGAAGTTTTTCAGAATCCATTTTTGGAATAAAATTAATTGTAAAGTCTGTGTTATTGCCGGTAAAATCTTTCAGCAATCTTCCTTCATTCTCTAATCTTTTCTCCAGTTTTGTTCCTCTGGGTGCATTAAGAAGTCCAACCATAGCAGTTACAATACCGCTTTGCTGAATAAAACTGGTAAGTTCTTCAAATATTTTAGGATGATCATTATCGAAACCAACAATAAACCCGCCCTGAACTTCTAATCCGGCATCTTGAATTTTCCTTACGCTCGCAATCAGATCGCGATTTGTATTTTGTGGTTTATTACATTCAATTAAACTTTTTTCATTTGGTGATTCTATACCGATAAACACTGCTTCAAATCCCGCCTTAGCCATTTGAAATAAAAGTGCTTCATCATCTGCAAGATTAATAGAAGCTTCGGTATTCAGATAAAATGGATTTTTTCTTTTTGTCATCCACTCTGTTATAGCAGGAAGAATTTCTTTTTTCAGTTTTACTTTGTTACCAATAAAATTATCATCAACAAAGAAAACCGGTCCGCGCCAGCCTGTAAAGTAAAGTGCTTCTAATTCAGCGATTACCTGTTCTTTGGTTTTGGTACGGGGTTTTCTTCCATATAGTACTGTAATATCACAGAAATCGCAGTCGAACGGACAGCCGCGTGAGTATTGAAGATTCATCGAAGTGTAATTATTTATTGATACAAGATCCCAATCCGGTAACGGAGTTTTTGTAATATCTGCCCAATCATCAGTGGTGTACTTATGTTTAGGATTTCCTTTGTTCAGATCATCTATAAAATGTGTGAGAGTAATTTCAGCTTCGTTAAGAATCAGGAAATCAACATTTGCATAAAGTTCCGGACTACTTGTAAATAATGGTCCGCCAGCAGCAATTTTTGTGTTTAGTTTTATACATCTGTCTATAACTTCATTAGCGGACTCGCTTTGTATAGACATCGCGCTTATAAAAACAATATCTGCCCAAAGAATATCGTTATCTTTTAATCGATCGGCATTCATGTCTATTAGTTTTTTATTCCAATCTTTGGGCAGTAAAGAAGAAACTGTTAAAAGTCCTAACGGCGGAAAACTTGCTTTCTTTGATACAAATTTTAAAGCGTATTTAAAGCTCCAGAAAGTATCAGGATACATTGGATAGACCATTAGAATATTCATTTAATGCTCCTTAAGGGTAATTACCGTTTATCGGTAAATCAAAATTCTTTTCTAATTGCAGTATCAATAAACATTAAGTAAACTTCAATCCTTCCTTCGGATGAAAAAAGGACTACATCTCATGGTTGATTCCGGCTAATGCC
>DATHSU010000361.1:0-1515 GCA_035463895.1 Ignavibacteriaceae bacterium
GTTGCACAAATTAAGTAGGTTCAAAATGAAATTAATTATTTTTATTGCATCTTGTATTCTGCTTTTATTAGCGAATTCTTGCAGTGATGACACATCAAATCCAGTTGATCCAAATACTTCATTAATTAGGGTGCCAGCCGATTATCCAACAATTCAATCAGCAATAGATGCTGCTAAATCTAACGATTCAATTCTTGTTTCACCTGGACGATATATAGAGAACATCAATTTCAAAGGAAAAAGTATTAAGGTTCACTCAACCGAAGGAATTTCTAATACAGTAATTGATGGAGATGGAAAAGGAAGTACTGTAACTTTTAACAGTGGTGAATCCGAAACAACAATACTCGATGGATTTACCATTATCAATGGCTCAATAAGTGGTGTTCTTTGTGACAGCAATTCAAGTCCAACGTTAAGAAATCTAATCATAACAGGTAATCACGGCACCTATGGAGGCGGTATTGGTTGTCTTAACAACTCCAATCCCTTTATATCTAATGTAACTATAATAGGCAACAATGGATTTTATGGTGGTGGAATTTATTGTTTTAATAATTCAAGTCCGCATTTACGGAATGTAAGAATCACCGGGAATTTTGCAAATGATGGAGGAGGAATTACCTGTTCTAGCTCGAGTGATCCGCTTCTTGAAAATGTTCTTTTAGTACAGAATTCAGCAGCCTATGGCGGAGGTGTTTGTATCTTGTTTTCAAGCAGGCCAGTTTTTATAAATGTAACCATTGCAAACAATTCTTCTTCTTTATCATTAGGGGGGATATATTGCAATGTAAGTCTTGACCCAATCTTGATTAACAGTATAGTTTGGAATAATCCATTAGCATCTGTTTATTTTGAAACAATAAATTCACCAAATTCTATAACTGTTTCCTATTCAGATATTGAAGGTGGAAGAAGCGGTATTAAAGATAACAATCACGGAACAGTTAACTGGTTGGGTGGTAACATAAATTCAGATCCACTTTTTATTGATCCAGAAGGTGGTGATTTTCAATTACAGAGTGGATCCCCGTGTATTGACAAGGGTGACTCATCTGCTGTTTACAATGATTTTGATGGTTCGAGAAATGATATGGGAGCGTATGGTGGTCCTTATGGAAATTGGTAATAATTAAAGAGGCAACCTAACCCGTGCCTCAAGCTGACTGCAAGTTCGCACTTGTCATTTCAAATATTTTCGGGTTAAGCGTTCCGTATAAAGTTTGTTGTTCAAGTTGTAAGTTCTAATTAATTAACTTGTAAACTGTGCTTGCGAAAAAAGATAAGCACAGTTTACTAAATCATTTGCAGTTGTGTTCTATACTGCATTGCAGTTCTGGGCAGCAGCTTAGGCACAACGCCGTTATATTTGCTCATAAATGATGGAGTAAATGAAATGAAAAAGTCATATAATACATATGTATCGATACTTGTATTAGTATTATTTATTTCTTGCAGTGATTCTATAATTGAACCAGATCCGCAGATTGTTCAGGTTTTCTTTAAATACAGTTT
>DATHSU010000362.1:0-8256 GCA_035463895.1 Ignavibacteriaceae bacterium
GGAATTATAGCAGCAGCCAATTCTGGATTAATGTACCATCGGCAGGTTATTCATTAAAGGAATTTGAAACTATTAAGGATCGGCAAAAAAATACTTTAAAGCTTAGAGAAAGAAACAAATTTCTGTTTACCATATCAACAAATGTTGATCAGGATTTTTAATTACACGTAATGTGTAAAATTAATAACTCAAATTGACCGCCAGTACCTTACTATTATAAAACCGTTGTCTGATAGGACTCCTATGGAGAAACGGTATGTAAATTTAGGTTTTGTAACTTTAGCGGCTGTCTCAATATTTAAAAATACGGAAGTGTCATTCCCACGAAAATGGGAATTCATTTTGTTTTAGGGTTATTAGATTACCGTTTTCACGGGAATGACTCGAAAACCTGTATTCTGAGACAGCCACTTAATAAGAAAAAGCAAAAAATTGCAACTGTTTTAACGGTTTTCAATAAGCGCCGGTCAACTTGAGTTAATAAGTAAACAGTTTTTATATGCAATACAAAAAACTCTTAGAACATATAACCATTTTCAAAGCTAATTGATGGATATCAGTTTTTTTATAAAGGGATTAGTTATTGGGTTTGCAATGGCAGTTCCAATAGGACCAATTGGAATTATCTGCGTCCGTAAAACACTTACCGAGGGGAGGATCCATGGTATGGTGATAGGACTTGGCGCTGCAACCGCAGATTTGTTTTACGGCAGTATTGCTGCATTTGGTCTTACTATCATTTCAGATACTCTTCAAACTCAAAGAGTATGGATAAGGTTGGTCGGCGGGGCATTACTGATATTTCTTGGCATCAGAACTTTTCGTGCCCGCCCCGCTGATCCAAATTTACCTCTTAGGCATACTGGAAAACTAAGATCATATTTTACTACCATCTTTTTAACATTTACAAATCCGATTACCATTTTTGTTTTTATTGCTGTGTTCTCTGCACTTGGTTTAGGTGAAGGACTTGCTTTTTTTTCTGCATCATTCCTGGTATCGGGTGTTTTTCTTGGTTCGGGTTTGTGGTTTTTGATTCTTAGTTCAGGTGTTACTT
Source organism: Ignavibacteriaceae bacterium (assembly GCA_035463895.1). Classification (GTDB taxonomy): domain Bacteria; phylum Bacteroidota; class Ignavibacteria; order Ignavibacteriales; family Ignavibacteriaceae; genus JAGXRK01. Next base: position 1,058 of record DATHSU010000362.1, read on the forward strand.
TTTTTAGAAAGAAATTAGATTTAGCCGGAATGAAATGGGTAAATAAAATTGCAGGTTCTTTAATATTTATTTCCGGACTGATAGCTCTTGGGAGTTTGATTTAAATGTTTTTGTCGCAGCACAACCCGCTCAGAATATATGAATGATGTAACCGGTTTTTTATCTTCTGTTTTAGTTACACTGGTAACATTGCTCCCTATTATAAATCCGGTTAGTAAGGCAATAATTGGTGTGCAGGACCTGATATCGGATTCAGGTTACTGGCAGAAATTATAAATAAGTTTTTTATGATGTTTATTGTCAATACTTAGCAAATACTTCGATGCAGCTTAAAGTTGATTTTAGATTTTTATCATGTTAGATTTCAAAAAATTGAATATAACTTAATTACAAATGTTATGGATAAGAAAAAGAAAATAATTAATAAGCGATCCCCTGTCAAAAAAAGAAAAGCTGCTACCCAGATAACTCTTCCATCTGCGGATAACTCTTTTTATGTAGTTGGTATTGGTGCATCTGCAGGCGGACTGGATGCGCTTGAAAGATTTTTCAAAAATATGCCCGAGCAGTCCGGTATTGCTTTTATAGTAGTGTCGCATCTCGATCCGAACCACATTAGTATTATGCCTGAACTGATTCAAAAAGTTACCAAGATGAAAATTTTTCAGGCAGAAGACGGAATGAAAGTTTTACCCAACAATGTGTATGTTGCTCCATCAAACAGGGATCTGGCAATTTTGCATGGTACTATTCAGCTTATAGAACCACCTGAGGTGCATGGATTCAGGCTTCCGATTGATTATTTCTTTAAGTCTCTTTCAGAAGATCTTGGTGAAAAAGCCATTTGTATTATTCTATCAGGAATGGCATCAGATGGCACTGCCGGATTGAGAGCAGTTAAAAGTGAACTGGGAATGGTAATGGCTCAGGACCCGGAATCAGCAAAATTTGATGGAATGCCGTCCAGTGCTATTAAAACTGGTTTGGTTGATTACATTCTGCCGCCCGAAGAAATGCCAGCTCATTTAATTAATTTCACCAAACAAAAAGTTAAAGGTGTTTTATTAGATACTGCACTTACCGATGGTAAAATTCCGGATGCATTTCAAAAAATATTTATATTGTTAAGAACACGCACCGGACACGATTTTTCACTTTACAAACAAAATACACTATTCAGGCGTGTTGAAAGAAGAATGAGCATTGCTCAACTGGATAATCTTCCTAATTACATACGTATGCTGCAGGAAAATCCCGAGGAAATTGAGAGCCTTTTTAAAGAACTTCTGATTGGTGTAACTAATTTTTTCAGAGACCCCGAAGCATTCGAGAAATTAAAAGAGCTTTTTAACGATATAGTAAAAACAAAACCCGAGAACAGCAGGATAAGAATATGGGTACCTGGATGTTCAACCGGAGAGGAAGCATATTCCATCGCTATAGTTTTAAAAGAATGTATGAACGAGGCGAAGAAAAATTTCAATGTGCAGATATTTGCGACGGATATTGACAAAAGTGCAATTGACTTTGCCCGTATCGGTACATACCTTGGAATCAAGCCGGATGTAAGTAAAGAACGATTAAAGAGTTTTTTTAATTCTACGGGAAATCAGTTTCATATTCGAAAAGAAATAAGAGAAATGCTTGTCTTCGCTCCTCAAAGCGTTATAAAAGATCCGCCGTTTACAAAATTAGATCTTATTTCATGCCGCAATCTTTTAATTTATTTTAATTCTGAATTACAGAAAAAAATAATTCCGCTTTTTAATTACAGTCTTGTGACAAACGGAATTCTTTTTCTCGGATCATCGGAAACTATCAGCGGTTTTGTTGATCTGTTTTCGATAATTGATAAAAAATGGAAATTCTACAGAAGCAGAGAATCCATTTACTCGGCACAAACATTTATAGAATTTCCGGTAGCGCGGGCAACTGAAAAAACTTACGAGATTGATATGAAACAGAATGAAATAAAGAATATACCGCAGTTAGCTGCAAAGATAATTCTGCAGAGTTACAAACCTAACTGTGTTATTATATCTGAATCAGGTGATATTCTATACATTCATGGCAAAACCGGTAAATATCTTGAACTTTCAGACGGCGAAGCAAAGATGAACATCTTTGAAATGGCGCGCGAAGGTTTGCAGCAGGAACTTACTGCCTTGATCAGAAAAGTAAAATCAGGAAAAAAAGCTTTATCAATTGAAGGAGTGCGGGTAAAACTCAACGGTAAATACCAGTTAATCAACGTTACTGTTAAACCCATTAATGAACCGGCATTAATGAATGGTTCTACATTAATAATTTTTGAGGATGTTGCTGCACCAAAAAAATCAATTCCACTAAAAAAAGTACATTATGATAAAAAATCTGAAAAAGTTATCAGGTCTCTTGAGCATGAACTGAAGTCAGTAAAAGAAAATTTACGGACAACTGTTGAGGAATTGGAAACATCAAATGAAGAGCTTAAATCCACAAACGAAGAAATGCAGTCAACCAATGAGGAAATGCAAAGTTCTAATGAAGAATTGGAAACCTCTAAAGAAGAATTGCAGTCTTTAAATGAAGAGTTAATTACCGTAAACACGGAACTGCAAAACAAGAACGATGAATTATCATCTATTAATAATGATATGAAAAATCTTTTAGACAGCATTGATATCCCTACTATCTTTCTGGATAATAAGCTGAACATCAAACGGTTTACTTATCATGCAACAAAGATTGTAAACTTAATTAATTCTGATATTGGAAGACCGGTAAATCATATAGCTACAAATCTTAAATATGAAAGTCTTGTTGATGATGCCAGAGAAGTATTAAGAACACTTATAATTAAGGAGGTTGAATTACAAACAAAAGACAATCTTTGGTTTCAAATGAGGATACTGCCTTACCGCACAATCAGCAATCTGATTGACGGTGTAGTTATTACCTTTACAGATATTACCACTATAAAAATAGCTTACGATAAAATTACAAAGTTAAATCAGGATATACAGCTTGCACGTGATTTTTCAAACAACATTGTAGAAACTTTGCGGGATTCTCTGCTGATTCTTGATGAAAATTTAAAAGTACTCTCTGCCAACAGATCTTTTTATAAGGTATTTGACACAATAAGTGAAAATGTTGTGGGTAAGTTCATTTATGAACTTGAAGATAACCGGTGGGACATACCCGAACTTCGGAGACTGCTTGAAGAGATTGTTCCGCAGGCTACTTTCTTTGAGTCTTTTGAGGTTGAGTATAATTTTGATAAAGGCAAAGGCAAAGGCAAAGGCAAAGGCAAACTTATATTAAATGCCCGCGAAATTTTCCAGGGTGATAAAGAATCTAAACTTATTCTTCTGGCAATCCATTTACAAAGTATAGAGAAAGAGAAATGAGGTAAAAAATGAAACGTACTCCAAAAGATAAAAGTGATAAAGTTATTCTGTTGAAAAAGGAAAAAAAGAAGAAACAATCAATACCTAAGAAACTATCCTCAGATCAGTTCGACAATGTTCAGCGTCTTGTATATCTGCTGCAGGTTCACCAGGTTGAACTTGAGCATCAAAACGAAGAATTAAGAATTGCGCAGGAGGAACTGGAACAATCCAGAAATAAATATGTAAACCTGTTTGATTTTTCTCCGATCCCATACTTTACTTTAGACCCTCAAGGAATTATTCAGGAAGTAAATTTAAGTGCAAGTAAGATGATTGGAATCGAGAGGAAAAAACTAATCGGGAAAAACTTTATTACCTATGTTCCTTTTTATGAAAGAGATCTTTTCCAGAGTTTTTTGCTAACTGTATTCAGCACTTCTGTAAAACATTCACGTGAATTAAAAATAACAGGCAAAAATAAGAAGGTATACAATGTTCTTCTGGATGGTTTGAAGTTAGAGGACTTTATAGCTCATGGTCAATATTGCCAGGTTGCGCTGATCGATTTAACAGAGTATAAAAGGATTGAAGAATCATTAAAGAGATCAAATGAAGAACTTCAAGTACTTAATATTGCCAAGGACAAGTTTTTCTCAATTATTGCACATGATCTGAGAAATCCATTTCATTCATTACTGGGGTTTTCGGAAATACTTGCTTCGGAAATTGAAACTCTTTCGAATGAGGAAATTGCAACATTCAGCAAAGGATTAAATGATGATTTAAGAAACATTTACGGTCTTCTTGACAACCTTCTGCAATGGTCCATGATTCAAAGAAATATGCTGGATTATAATCCCATCAAACTTGATCTGCATAATCTTGTAAACAAGATGATAGCTATATCAAACAAAATGGCTGAAGAAAAAAATATTACCATTTATAATAATATTGCTAACGGAACATTCGTTTATGCTGATACCGACATGCTCAGGTCCATTATTCAGAATCTTCTGATCAATGCTATCAAGTTTACACGGCAGAAAGGAAATATAGTTTTTTCATCTGTAGAGAAAGGTAATTTAATAGAAGTATCTGTGGAAGATTCGGGTACAGGTATTGAATCAAAGGCAATCTCAAATCTATTCAGCTTTGACAGGATATTGTCAAACAGCGGAACATCAGGTGAGAGAGGGACCGGGCTCGGATTGCCTTTGTGTAAAGAATTTGTTGAACGGAATTATGGAAAAATCTGGGTAGAAAGTGAACCGGGCAAAGGTTCGAAATTTATTTTCACTTTAAAAAAGTAGCTGAAATAGAAACAGGAAACAGGATTTTAGAAAATATCAAAAATTTATTTTCAAATAAATGGAAATGAAATGAAAAAAATCCGGATACTAATAATAGAGGATAATAGAATGCTGCGTGCCAGCATTGCAGCTATGTTTAAAAAGCAGCCCGATATCCTCGTAGTTAGTTCTGTTAGCCGCAATGAAAACATAGAGTTGATTATCGAAAAGCGAAAACCGGATATAATACTACTCGATAAAGGAATAACTCATAAAGAAAGCCTGCAGCTTGTAAAGGATATAAAAAACCAATTTAAGGAAATAAAACTTATAATAATGGGACTTGTACCTATTGAATCAAAAATCTGTGAGTTCATACAGGCAGGTGTTAGTGGATTTATACTTAAAGATGCAGATGCTTTGCGATTTGAAAAAACGATTATAAAGGTTAATAAGGGATTAAAAGTTTTACCACCACTTTTGACTGGTTCACTCTTTTCTCAAATAGCAGACAACGTAATCAGCGGCTCAAACTCCACAATTGTCGATAAGTCTGTTCGGATGACAAAACGTGAAAGGGAAGTAGTTGCATTAATTGCAGATGGTCTTACCAATAAGGAAATTGCTCAAAAACTAAAACTTTCCACATATACAGTAAAAAGTCACGTTCATAACATTCTTGAAAAACTATCCCTGAGCACACGCGTTCAGATTGCCAGACACCTCCATCTTCAGAATTCTGTTAAATCAGCAGTTGGTAATACCTCTTTATTAGAAGAATAGCTGCCTCTCTTAGTCCAACGGATGTAGTTCCTTTTTCCTCCATTCGCTCTATATACATTTAAACTGCTTAACTATAGACTGTAGCAGATTTAAAAGATTTTATTCAATCACCTGCGAGCGTTTGAAATACATTATTTCTCTAATACAACAGGATTTGTACATGTTTAAAATAATCGGATTTGGCTTTCTGATGCTCTGGTCTGTTGGATTTATAGCTCCTTTTACATTTTTTGGTTTTATTCAAATTTTCCTTGCAACAGCATTGTTAAATTATTTACTTAGAAAAATTGCTTCGCTGAAGATTTCGATCAAGAACCGGAAAGCCGCAAAAACAATAGGAACCAGTTTAAAAAGTTCCGACAATACTGTTCAGATAAAAAGCTTCAATTTTTGATTCACTCAAAGGATGTAATCCCTTTTTCATTCCTTTGACCGATTGAAACTTTTATATGAATTAACGTAACATCACTTTGTAAATAAACAGGAAAATTCACTAAAATTTTTATAGTGCATTTCCGATGATACAATGATTAAACAAGGTACATATATGATAAAAAATATTCTAATAGAACCGTTTTTCACAATACTCCTTCTGGTTTTACTAACAGCTTTTTTCGGCTGTGATCAAAGAAAGGATAATGCAGAAGATTATCCGGAAGATAAAACAGAAGAGATTCAGGATAAGGATTCAGTTTCGTCCGGAGCAGGTGAAGCAACAGGCAGCCAGACTCATCCGGATTCTGCTAATATAAGACCAGCAGCAATTCCCGATATAACAGGTAAATGGACAGGAACTTTTGATAAGCGCTCAACAGTTCTTGAGATAACCGGACAAACAGACAGCAGTTTCACCGGTAAAATATCAATCAGTTACAGGGAACCTATTCATCAGCAGGTTAACGGCTCTTTCAGCCCAACCAACATGAACATGTCAATGTCTGATCAGCTTCACAGCCGTTACCAGGGAAAGTATAACGGCGTATTATCAGAAGACTTCAACAATTTCTCCGGCACTTTTACAATGACAGTCGATAACTCTAAATATGCATTTAACTTAAACAAAAAATAAGAAAGACAACAATGAAAAGACTAATTCTATTCCTACTAATTCCAATTACATTTTTGCTTATCACTTCCTGTGATTCATCTGATGACCCAATATCACCTACACCGCAAGGAAGTATTTATCTTACATCAAACCCTGCGGGTGCAACAATATGGTTAGATGGAACCAGTACATCAAGAACAACACCTGATACTATTAAAAATATAGATGAGGGCGTCAGGTCAATAACTTTAAAGTTACAGGATTATAACGACACAACATTTTCGGTAAGTGTTGTCGGAAATCAAACAAGTGTTGTAACAAACGTGGTTCTTGTTTCAAATATAATGGCAACATTATTTGGTCCGATAAGGATTTATGAAACACAAGGTACGAGCGCAAATCAACCAAGCGGTTTGGATCTTTCAAGCGGCAACGCTTATGGAGTCAGTTCTGATTCAAACAGTGTTGTTGATATCTATTATTCCAGTTCAGGATTCCTTGTTCAGAGTGCAGATCTTTATCCGAATCTTGTCAGAGGAACAGACTTCTTTGTTGGTTCCGGTACTGCCACTAATTTATTTGACGGACAGGATTCACCGCTAAGAAATTCAGGCACGTGGACTAATAATATTCATGATAGAGAAAGTAATTATGTATTTCTTTATGATCATGACGGTCATTACTCAAAACTAAAAATAGTAAACT
>DATHSU010000363.1:0-2372 GCA_035463895.1 Ignavibacteriaceae bacterium
GGCGAAAATGTAAGACAGTATCAGAATATAAATAAAGCAGAGCTGATGGGATTTGAATTAGACTTAAGATATAACCTGGCAATTATAAATACAGCATTTAACTATACATTTTTATCCGCAAAAAATGCTGATGACGATTCAGATCTTCCAAATCGTCCGGCTCATGTTTTTAATCTTTTACTTGGCAAAGCATATAACTTTGGCTTTGAATGGAATACGGAAACTTCATTTATATCAAAACAGTATTCATATGATTCAGACTCCGGTGATTTGAAAAGACTGCTTGACTATTTATTATTAAATGCAAAGATTGCTTATAGGTTGTTTACGAATTATTCTGTTTATTTTAGAGTAAATAATATAACCGATAAATTATATGAGACAGAGTATGGATTCCCGCATCCCGGCAGAGAATTCTTTGTTGCAATTTCTGCTCAGTGGTAAGCGATTTCTGATAATTACTGGCGAAGTTAACAGTGGTAAAACTTCAACTGTCGAAAAAATAATTTCAGATCTTCGTGCCGTACAGAAAAATGTTGGGGGAGTTTACTCAAAAGGTATTTTCAGTGAAAATGAAAAAACAGGTTTTATTGCGGTTGATATAAAATCCGGCGAAGCAAAACAGCTTGCTTCAATTCAGTCTGACAATAATTTTAATCTCAATCAGGGAAGATTTTATTTTAATCCTGAAATATTCAGAGAATACAACACAAAAATTCTTAACTCACTTAATTCAGATGTAATAATTATTGATGAGGTTGGAAAATTGGAGCTTGATGAAAAAGGATTTTCTCCATCTGTCCAATATTTGATTAATGATTTTGCCGGTAAGATAATACTGGTAGTCCGAAAAAGTCTTGCTGATAAAGTCTTTAATAAATTTCACCTGAAACCTGAATATGCAGATACATTTGAGTTGAAATGAAGAAAGTTTTTTATCCAAGTTGAAGGTTATAATTTTATGCCAAATCTAATGATTACAGTTAATTTATAAAGTTACAGTATATCTAATTGAAATTATTAGTCGAGGAAATGATTGTTTTTAAATAAGAATACATAGAGTTTTTTCTTCAACTATTTTGTTCTGCTTACCAGAGTTTCATAATCTTCAATCGTATTGAGATTAAAAAATACCTCATCAGGAAATCCTTCAGCATCCAATACTTCCAAATCAATCTTATTAATAAAATCCTTTACTCTAAGATTATTAGACTTTAACGAAGTTTCGAGAAATGCCAAACATGCTTTTCTATAGATACCACACAGATACTGCAGTCGATTTTTCTTTTGATATATAACCACTGGTTTATCGGATTCATATTTTATAATATTTTCAACCACTTCCGATGATATTAATGGAAGATCACAGGAAATTATAAGGTTATTTTCGGTTTTTGAATTATTAAGACCTGAGTGAATTCCTGCTAATGGTCCAAGACCTGGAAAGATATCTTTATAAATCTTAAGTCCCATAAATCGATAATCATCAGGTGAATTTGAAATGATAATTACTTCGTCACAGGAATGTTCAATACTTTTATAAATTCTTTCAATTATCTTTAAACCGGATAATTCAAGTAATGCTTTGTTCCTGCCCATTCTTGAACTTTTTCCTCCGGCTAATATTATACCTGTTGTTCTCATCATTATTATTTTTAATTGATCTAAAATAATATAAAGAAGTTTACGTAATGCTTTATTCAACATTTCTTTGAAAATAATCTTGAATTCATTAAAATCCTTATAATGTAAATTTTAGCGGTTAAACTTCCTTAGCTTATGAAGAAAAAATACACATTAAAGCCAGGGAAATATAAAACCCGTTTATATTTGAGGTATCTTTACTTCAAATGGTACGGATAGATACCCCCAAGGGAGAATCGCTTTCCGGACTTACCTGATGATTACATCTAATTTATAATACTTTTCCGGGTGCGTAATTGCACCCCATATATTAAGATAATATTGAAATTATAACAGTATTGTAATAAAATATTAAAGAAATATAAAATATTGTAACATTTGACAATTGATTATCATTGCCTGAAGTCAACTAAATTCTTATGTTTGTTCCAATATGATTAAGAGAAGAATTTACATATTAACATTAACAATGATTTTTCTTGTTTCAACGACAGGAATACCGCTTATAATCCATTATTGCAAAATGATGGAAACAGCGTCTTTGCAAGACTGTGAGATGCACTTTAAAGAAGTGCAAAAATCATCCTGCTGCGAATCTGAAAATCATAGCTCAGCAATTGCCGATTCTTATTTTTCAAAAACATTAAATGAGTGCTGTAAAGATGTAACCGTAGATCATTCAGTTAAGGATACTTTTGTTTCATCAAAAACTAGTATTGATTATGCTT
>DATHSU010000364.1:0-2172 GCA_035463895.1 Ignavibacteriaceae bacterium
GCTGTAATTTTATTTGAGGAAGATATTCTTTCGGGAATATCTTCCTCCCTATTATTGCTTCATCATTTCAATTCATTAAAATTATTTTTATAATAGCACAACTTTCTATTCAATTAGAATTTTTGAACTAATTTGTTTTTGGAACGGTTATATTATAAAATAAAAGGAGTTATTATGAAAAATCTAATATTAGCAGCCGTTTTTACAGTTTTTTCTTTCGTCAGTCTAGGGTTTATTTTTGAGACTATTGCAGATGATCCCAAAAGACATCCCTGCCCTTACGTACAAAAAATGATGAATTCGGAAGATTCTTCTAATAACGATATTGATTCTAAAAAAAGCGAATGTCCTTATTTGAATGGCAAAAAAACAGAATGTCCCAATGCAAAGGGAGAAACAAAGGATAGTAAATCAGAAACTTGTCCATACTCTGGTAGAAATGATACAAAGACTATTAAAATAAATAATAAAGTAAAGTTACTTGAAGTGAAAATATCTTAAATCTCTAACTCCATAAATGGTACACAGCCGTCATTCCAATTTACATACTTAAGAGAAGAATGGCGGCAGTACCCAATACCACAGCCGCAATTCCGTAACCATTCAAAATTTCTTTCCAGATAAGATAAGCCGAAATTGTAGTAACGAGAATAACACCAATATTCATAACTGGATAAACAATTATTGCAGGTAGTTTACTTAATGCTCCCAGTAAAAATATAGTGCTTAATACATTCGGTATACCGAGAACAAACCCTGTAAGAATATCTTTGCTGTATATTTTAATTTTTCTGAAGATTATAATAAACAGTCCGGTAACAAATGCAGTAGTGAATATCATATAAACAAACAGACTTTCTTCATTGGATGTTCGCAGCATCTGAAAATATTTCATTGCGAAATCATTAATACCTATAAACAGAAGTACTCCGATGAGAAAAAAGTATTTATACTTATGGCTATCAGCCTGGTTTTTACCGTTCAATGAAAAATAAAACAGTATAATAGTTAACACTGTGAGAGCGAATCCAAAATAATTCTGTGTGGATGGTTCTTCACCAAAAAATAATACCACAAGTAAAACAGGAATAAAAACAGATAATCTTGAACTTACGGTTGCCAATGCTGTTCCGGCATTTTCTACAGCTTTAGCAAAAATAAAAAAAGAACCAATAAACATAACTCCAAGGATGAGTCCGAATAAAAATGTCTCAATTGAAAATGAAAAATCTTTCCTGATAAAGATGAAAACCGAGGCAATTAAACTTGCAGTGAAGTAGTTACCCATCAGCATTACAAGAGGATGGCCTTTTCTTGCTGCATTGAATTTCAGTATCAACGCAATTGATGATGAACAAAGTATTGTAAGCAACAGAAAAAGCATGATTAAACCATCATCAACGGATTTGGGTAAATAAAATTGTAATTAAGAAGTACCTGAACTTTCTTTGATGTTACAATCTTGTATGGTACTTTATCCTCATCAAATTCCGGTAAATCTAATTTCAGTTTGGTTGCGGCTTTTGTATAAAATTCTTTTTTGGTTGGATGGTATGGACTAACACCGTTTATAGTTTCATTCCAGATTTCATTTTTGACAATAGTTTTTATTATTCCAACGCAGTCTGTTTGATGAATTAAGTTGACGGGAGAATTTCCGCCGGGAATATTTTTTCGTCCGGCAAAGTAATAAGCAGGATTCCTGTCTTCGCCAATCAATCCGCCGAAACGAATTATTGTTACTTCAAAATCCTGTTCAGCTCTTAGATATTCCTCAACTTTAACCAGGGCTTTGCCGGAGTCTGTTTCAGGCTTCGTCGGATCTTCTTCATTCACTTCGGAGTTTGTATTTCCATAAACAGAAGTTGAGCTGATAAAAATAATTTTTCTGCAATGAGATTTATTTAGCTGTTCGATCACGGATTTGATTTGAGACAGATGAAATTCTTCTACATTATCTTTTCCCTGCGGCGGAATATTGATTACCAGGTAATCACATTCAAAAAACGATTTTAGATTTTCACCCTTTACATCAGGGTTAAGGCTAATCTGAAACGGAATAATTCTATTTGCCATTAAGGATGACAACTTTTTTGTTGAAGTTGTCGATCCTTTTACTTCAAAACCAGATTTAATAAACTCTTTAGCTAAAGGAAATCCAAGCCAGCCGCA
>DATHSU010000365.1:0-2011 GCA_035463895.1 Ignavibacteriaceae bacterium
TGAATTAAGAAATTCGGAGATTATACTGGATATTGGAATATCCTTCTAACATAGAACTGTACTATTCACCATTCGTAAACAACGGTGATAATGTAATAGAACTCACTGGCGATGAATTTCATCATGCAATAAAAGTAATGCGGAACAGGGCAGGCGGTGAAATTCATATTACGAGTGGAAATGGAATTATTTTTATTTGTACAATCGCTGAAGTTTTTAAAGATTACTTAAAAACGCATATTAAAAAACAAATTAAATATGAAAACAGATTTAGTAATATCACTTTTTGTTTACCGGTATTGAAGAATCCGGATCGTTTTAAATTTGCTCTTGAAAAGTGTACAGAGCTTGGCATAACCAACTTTGTTCTGTTTAATTCAAACCGATCAGTAGCAAAAGTGAAGAACACGGAGAAGTGGAATAAAATTTTGCTGGCAGCTATGAAACAATCTCTCAGACCATACCTTCCAAAGATTATTTCTGTAAATAATATCAAAGATTTACTAAATCTTAAAGGTGAAAAAATTATTTTTGATCAGAGCGGTAATGAATATTTCGAAAAAGATATTCTAAAGAAAAAAGATTACCTCCTCATATTCGGTCCTGAAGGCGGCTTAACAGCAGATGAGATTTCCTTTTTTGATAAGATTTACCGGCTTGCGGAGAACCGTTTACGCACGGAAACTGCAGTTGTAAAATGTGCTGCTTTAATAAGCTAACAATCATGAAATCATTTTCTATATACTCAATGAAAATAATAGTTTCAGTAACAGTATTATTATTCCTTACTGCTTGCAGTTCTGTACCTCGCTTCACAAAAGATACTGAACGGACCGGTACAAGATATCCAACAGGTGCATCCGTGTTTACAGGAACAGCTTCCTACTATGCTGATGAATATCATGGAAGAAAGACTGCAAACGGAGAGACTTATGACATGCACAAATTGACTGCAGCTCACCGAAACCTTCCCTTTAATACTTCCGTGAGGGTTACAAATCTAAAAAATAACAGATCAGTAACTGTACGGATTAATGACAGGATGCCTGACTTCAAAAACAGAGTAATAGATCTTTCCTACGGAGCAGCGAAACAAATTGATATGATTCAGGACGGAATTGTAGAAGTAAGAGTTGAAATATTAGAACCGCGCAAATAAAAACCCGATCAGTCGACCGGGTCTTTATTGATTGTGAATTATTCTTTGCTCACAGGCTTTAAATTTTTCCACCACTCATTTTTAAGGATGTTGTATTTCATTTTTTGTTTATTGTCTAACAGATTTTCAACTTTTTGCTGAGCTGACTTCATATCTTCATCTGTTGCATCTTTGTTTGAAACATACTCACTTAAAATTGCTCTTACTTGAGTTGCCTGATCATCCGTTAATAGAATTTTCTGTTTAAGATTATCAGTCATACTTTTTACTAATTCTGCATTTGATTTTTCTTCAACCTGGGCATATAGTGTAACTGATGATACTAGAAACAGAAAACCAAAGCTTAGTATAGCAAGGGTTAACTTAATTGAGGTTTTCATCTTCTTCTCCTTTTATTGTCTTATTTATAACGCTTAAACTAAATCATTTTTAGTTACAATTGCAATGCTTATCGGATTATGATTACTTTTACAATTCAAAATTTATATTGAAAAAATTCAAAATGTTGTTGAAATCTAAAGCTTTAACCAAAATTCAGGATATAATAAGACAATTAACGAGCCATGGTCTAAATTCTTCAAATATTGAAGAAAAACAGTATAATTTCGAGATTTCAGTAAGTAATCAAAATGAAAAGGTAAAGGTACTTGTATATTTTGGTAAAAAGGGAGTATTAACTACTCTACAGGGGGATATTAGATCGGAAACCTACCTGAAGATTAAACAAATTGTTATGGGTGAAAGCTTATTTGATTCATTAACTGACGTTATAACTGAGCCCGGGGAATATGTAGGAACAGATGAGTCGGGTAACGGCGACTTATTTGGACCATTGGTAGTTTCGGGTGTTTA
>DATHSU010000366.1:0-4110 GCA_035463895.1 Ignavibacteriaceae bacterium
AACCATCCTCGCAGAGCAGGCATAAGTTCATTAGGTGTTGGTGGTACAAACGCTCATGTTATTGTTGAAGAAGCACCTGCAATTCAATCTACGCCAAAATCAAAACCGTGGCAGTTGCTGGTTTGGTCTGCGAAAACAAAACCTTCACTTGAAAATATTAGTAGTCGCTTTGCTGATTTCTTAAATGATGAAAAAAACATTAATCTTGCAGACGTTGCATTTACACTTCAATCAGGAAGGAAAGAATTTTCACACAGACAGATATTGGTTTGTAACAGTGTTTCGGAGGCAGCAGAAGCATTGACAGCAAAGGATAATAAAAAAATAATTAAGAGTTATCATGAAGGCACAGAACCGTCGGTTATATTTATGTTTCCGGGACAAGGTGCACAATATGTAAATATGGGAAAAGGCTTATACAAAAGTGAGAAAATATTTAGAGAAATAGTCGATCATTGTGCCGAATATCTTAGACCGTATTTAGAACTGGATATAAGGGAACTGCTCTACCCGATTAATAATAATGTGGAAACTGCTAAAAAACTTGAACAAACTGTTTTTACACAACCGGCATTATTTATAATTGAGTATGCCCTTGCCAAGATTTTATTAAGCTTTGACATTAAACCTGCTGCAATGATAGGGCATAGTATTGGAGATTATGTTGCAGCATGCTTAGCCGGGATATTCAGTGTTGAGGATGCACTATATATAATTGCAATGCGTGCAAGACTAATGCAAAAACAGGAACCGGGAAGTATGCTTTCTTTGGGGTTAAGTGAAAAAGAAGCTAATATATATATCAATGACGAAATTTCTATTGCAGCGATTAACTCCCCTAATCTTACAGTGCTTTCAGGTCCAACAGAAAAAATCAGAAAGTTGTCAGAAGAACTAGCTGAATTAAATATCGATAACAAATTGCTTTATACATCGCACGCGTATCATTCAAAAATGATGGAACCTGCATTAAAACCTTTTGTGATGGAGTTTGATAAAATAAGCTTAAACAAACCGTCTTCACCTTTTATTTCAAGTCTTTCAGGAACTTGGATAACCAATGAACAAGCAACCAGTCCCGATTTTTGGGCTTCACAGTTACGCGATACAGTCAGGTTTTCAGATGGTATTCAAGAATTACAGAAGAAGAATAATCTTGTTTTCATTGAACTGGGACCAGGGCGTGCACTTTCAACAATGGTTAGTCAACATCGGAATGATAATGTTAAGCAAGTTTCGATTACAACTTTAACTCAACCGAATGAAAAAAATGACGATCAAACAAATATATTAAATGCAGTAGGAAAGTTATGGCTTTCGGGTCTTTCAATTAACTGGAATTTAATAAGGCAGAACGAAAAAAGAAGAAGAGTTGCATTGCCTACTTATGCGTTTGATCACCAACCATATTGGATTGAGCCAGGTAAATTGGTTCAGTCACAAGCTTCGGTGGTTGATCCGCTTAAGAAATTGAAAAATCTTACTGATTGGTTCTCAAAACCGGTCTGGAAAAAATCGGAATTTAGTCGATTTTCATTATCCGATCTTAATTCATTAAATGATATATGGTTAATACTGAATGATAGCATAGGAGTTGGTTCAGTAATTAAAGAAAAACTGAAATCATCCAATCAGAAAGTGATCACTATTAATTCAGGGAGTGAATACAAAAAATCAAGTGATACTGAATTTATAATACGGATTGAAAATCAAGCCGATTATTCAGAATTTGTAAGAGAATTATCTGCTATGAATACTCTGCCGACAAGAATAATTCATATGTGGGGAATTTATGATAGTGATGGTTCAAATAATACTGCATCTCTGGATCATGATCTGAATCGTTGCTTTTTTAGTCATCTTTTTCTTGCTCAGGCATTAGGTAATGTAGATATTCAAAGCGATTTGAAATGGATTTCAATTTCCAATGGCATGCATAAAATAAAAGATGAGTCCCTTATTTCTTCAGTTAAGTCAGTAAGTCTTGGTCCCATAAAAACGATACCAAGAGAATTTCAGGGCTTCAGTTGTTTAAGCCTTGATGTTGACAATTTATTTGATCAGGAAAAACTCTCTGAGTTAATTCTATCAGAATTCAACTCTGACTTTAAAAGGCAGGTTGTTGCGATCAGAAACGGTTTACGTTTTATAAGATCGTTTGAACCAATGGATGTTAGGGTTAAACAAGATGAACAACATTTGCTTAAAAACGAGGGCGCATATATTATTACTGGTGGTTTAGGTGGCATGGCTCTTGCCCTATCAAAGGGAATTGCATACCGATTCAAGCCTAAATTGATTTTAATTTCCCGTCACCGACTTCCGGATAAGTCTGACTGGAAAAATTTTGTTTCTGCAGCACCCTACGGAGATAGAGATGCTTTAAATATTAATAAGCTTTTAGAAATTGAAAGGTTAGGTGCTGAAGTAAATTATTTTTCTGCAGATGTTACTGATGAAAAGCAGATGGAAAGAATCTTTGCTGATGTTAATCAGAAGTATGGTTTTATAAATGGAATAATTCATACAGCCGGTACAATTGATGACGGGGTAATACTTTTCAAAAAGAAAAAGGATGCATTAGCTGTTCTGGCTCCAAAAGTAAAGGGGACATTGATACTAAATACACTTGGTAAAAAGTATAATTCCGATTTTCTGATTATGTTTTCTTCTGCTAGTTCAATACTCGCACCTGCCGGCCAGGTTGATTATGTTGCTGCAAATTCATTTCTCGATGCATTCGCTAATGCAAACTTTGAAATCAATGGCTTGAAAACAATAGCGATAAACTGGGGTCAGTGGCAGAAAGTTGGTATGGCTGCAAGGATTGCACAAAGTTTGGGCCTTGTTGAAGAAGCCTTACAGGGAGTAAAATCTGTACATCCGCTGCTTGGAACAAAAACTAAACATGGTCCTGAAATAATTGAATTCGTTAATAAGCTTAATGCAAATGAATTCTGGATACTGAATGAGCATCAAAGTAAACAAGGTGAATATATAATTCCAGGTACAGGTTATCTGGAGTTTGCTCTAGCATCAGCTTCTGACGGAATTGATGAAAAGCAGTATGAAATCAACGATACTTTTTTTTTGAAGCCTTTTATACTCAAGAATGGGGAAGAGAAGGATATCAAGGTAATCCTTTCGAAGGATCAAGATGCATATGAGTTTACCATTCTGTCTCGTGAGGATTCATTACAAACTAAGTGGGATGAAAACGCTAAAGGATATATCAGACAATCCAATGTTGTATCTAAAGATAAAGTAGATATAGAATCAATTATTAACCGCTGTGGTTCAAAGCAGCCGCTCAAAGAAAATACAATTGATCATAAGCATTTGAATTTCGGACCTAGGTGGAAAAATATTAAAGAGCTTTACTTCGGTAATAAAGAGGCTATTGCATTTATTGAACTTCCATCTGAATATATGGGAGATATGAATTTTTATAATTTGCATCCTGCACTGCTTGATACCGCTACTGGTTGTGCACAGTCATTAGCTGGTTACGATTTAGAGAACGAACTCTTTCTTCCTTTTTCATATTCCAGGATAAATATTTATCGAAGATTGCCATATAAATTTTATAGTCATATCAGGTATCATGCAAATGAAAATAAAAACACCAATTCAGCTGTATTGGATATTTCGATTTATGATCCGGAAGGAAATTTAATTATTGATATAAATAAATTCGTGATGATGAAATCAAACTTATCAGATGTGCAGATAAGTCCGGCTGGTAAGAAAAATGTTCATCAGGAAATAATTGTTGAAGGAAGCCATAACCCCGTAAATCCGAAATCAACCGGCAACCAGATACTTCAGCTCGGTCAAAAGGAGGGAATACTTCCATCTGAAGGTTCAGAAGTGTTCGATATGATTCTTAGAAAACATGAATTTCCTCAGTATATAATAGTTTCTCAGAACATCAAAGCGTTGTATGATATTATTCTTAACACAGAAGCACAGGATAAAAAAATATCCAGCGGAGAAACACCGGGAGAATCATCACGTCCGAAACTTTCTACAGAGTTTATTGCCCCGAGTAATGATACTGAAAAAGGTATTGCAGAAATATGGCAGGAAATATTGGGAGTGGATATCGTT
>DATHSU010000367.1:0-6792 GCA_035463895.1 Ignavibacteriaceae bacterium
AGTATTAAAAATGTTTTTTGCATAAAGGTGATATAAAAATCTTTAAAAATACGTGCAATAATAAAGATTTTACTTTGTGCTTCAAAGGTAAAATTTACTACTTGCTTCGGACAGAAAAGAATAAAATTACGGCAATGGCAGCGGCGCTAACGGCAATTACAGGTTCTAAAATGCTGGAAAAAAATGGTTCCTGAGGTAATATACCCGAAGTAAATGGAAATGAACGATTCTCAATTTTTTCTATTTCTTCTACTTTTATCTGATCGGAGTATGAGAAACTGAATTCATTCATTTTTGTAAGCGATACATCTTCATTGGAAGTTAATAGATAACTGCCTTGAAGGAGCAATTCTCTGGTAACAATAAAAGCTCCAAGAAATCCATCTCTTTTCTGTTCTCCATACTTAACTTCAGCATTGCTGATTAGAATATTCAGGTTTGGAATATCATTTGTTATCCCGGCTCCCCTCTTAACCTTTAAACCTCTGGAACTGAGCCCGGAGAATATCTGATTTTCGAATACTGTATAATAAATGCCGAGTTCTGTAGTTAACGCAGTTTCCGGAACAAGTTTTAGTATTTCATCGGCTGTTTGGTGAGAAGCTGAATCAACAAGCGAATAAAAAATCTCAAGATTGCTAAGAGTCTGTGCTTTGCCGCTGAATGATAAAAGAATAAGAAAAACAAAAAGCCGGAGAGTTTTAGTATTGTCTCCGGTTATTTTAAAAAGTTTTTGTTTCATTATGGTTCGAATATCCACAGAAATACTAATTATATCAAGTATATTTTCAATAAAGAATCACCCGCATAAATAATTTGCATGCTGCCTACTGCCTATTGACTACTGCATATTGTCAACTGATGAACTACCTTCTGCCCATAGCCATTTCTCTTAATCTTTTGATCCTTTCTTCTGTCGGTGGATGGGTAGAAAACAATTTACCCATTCCGCCAAACATAGGATTAATGATAAACATATGTGCAGAAGCCGGACTGCTGTGATTTACTGGTTTAATTTGATTGCCTCTGGAAATTTTTTCAAGTGCTGTTGCAAGCGCCATCGGATTGCCGCTTATTTTTGCACCACCAGAATCAGCCATATACTCTCTTGATCTTGAAACTGCCATTTGTAATAGCATTGCAATAATCGGGGATAAAATAATTAGAATTAATCCGCCCAGTCCACTGCCGTCCCTATCGTTACCTCTGCCGAACATTGCAGCCCATCCTGCCATGTGAGCAATAAAAGTAATACTTCCAACTAAAGTAGCCGCAATTGTACTGACAAGAATATCGCGATTCTTTACGTGAGCTAACTCATGAGCCATCACCCCAGCCATTTCATCATTAGTTAAACTTTGCAGGATGCCGGTTGTTGCAGCAACTGCTGCATTTTTAGGATTTCTTCCGGTTGCAAATGCATTGGGTGTTGGGTCATTAATAATGTAAACCTTCGGCATTGGCAGATTTGCATTCTGAGCAAGCTGCTCAACCATATTGTAAAACTTCGGTGACTGTTCTCTTGTAACCTGCTGAGCACGATACATCTTCAGAACAATTTTATCTGAAAACCAGTAAGATCCAAAGTTCATTATCAGTGCAAAAATGAAAGCAATTGTCATTCCGGAGTTGCCGCCGAGTGCGTAACCCACTAGAAGGAACAAAGCCATCATTGCCGTCATTAAGAATACTGTTTTAACGCTGTTCATTTTTTCATTCTCCGTTTTTTATAATCTAAAATAATAAGGTTAGTCTTGATGAATCAAGTTAAACAAAATTCACCTGATTAGATGCAAGTTGAATTAAATAGATTTCAGGCAGAGATTATTAACTTAGCATTAGAAATAAGGGAATGCAAATCAAACACTCCCCTATACTTTAGTTAAAAAGTAAAGCCTACATTTAATGAAGTGTAATTATAACCTAATGAAACCTGTAAAACCAAAGGTTTATAGTTCTGAATTGTTAAATCAATATTAGGATAGAAAATGAATTTTGAGCTACTATAGCTCTCTGATAAAGGACCTGAAATTTGTCTATCCAGATTACTCGAAAAAAACCTCTGAAAATTAGGATCCCATTCAACTTTGGTCTTAGTATACTGATATTGATATTTTATTGTGTATGTGGCAAAATTATATCCTGAAATAAAACCGATTTCGACAAACAAATCCTTGTTAAAAAACAATACGGGCATTGCAGCCTTTAAACTTAAAGAAGTTCTGGAAATATCTGTAATATCTAGAACGTCCACATCCCAGGTATCTGAAATGAAGCCATTATTCGGCAACGGTTCTCTTTTGTAAACAATAAGGCTATCATTTTTACTTTGATTAGGATCTAAACTCAAACCAGCAGAAATTGCAATCGTAAAAAATGAAGCCGGACCGATATTCCCGGCTAATAAAAATCTGTATGATGCAGCAATGTTAATAAGAGTCGAATTACTCACCTCTCCCAATAACGGCTCACTTGGAATAAATGAATCTTGAGAATTGACATTAATTGTTTCTTTCAGATGAAAAAATGAAGAACCTACATAAAGACCAATTCTACTAAAGTCTTCTACAGAATACTTTGATCCGAAATATTCCATGAAATAAGAACCCGGACTAAATTTATCTTCACCATTATCATTCGGGAATAAATACCAATATTCCATAATTTTTTCTATAGGTTCATCAATTGAAACACCCTTTTTTAATAATTCTTTTTTTTCAATAAATGAGTTAATAATAACTGCATTATAACCAGCTCTGTAATTGCTATAGTCTAAAGACGAATCATAGTTCCTTAAATTTTCTGCACCTAAAGCATTAGCTGCATAAAAGTCCACCAAGTTTTTATCTATATCCATTTTTGCCGGACCAAGATCCTCAGTAATACGCCTAAAATAGGAATCCAATAAGTTAAGAGCATTTTGTTTATAGGAGTCCAGATATTTCGATCTGGTTACAATTTGTTTTTCATTCTTAAGCCAGAAGTTTCGTTCCTGATAAAAATAGGCGGTTAACAATCTTAAATTGTTTAATCCATTAAGATCATTGTCCTGAATTCCCTCATCAAACAATTTTTGATAATAACGAATTCTGTATGCTAATAAATCCGGATTTAGTTGAAGATCACGCTGGAGCGTACTGGTAATCTGCTTTAACAATTCAGGATTACTCTGAACTGTTTCAGGCAACTGCTTTTGAAGTACTTTTAATGAACTTTGCGAAAAGGCATTAAAAGAAATTAAGAAAAAAACTGCGGCAAGAAAAAATATTCTAAACATGTTATCCCCTATGAAAAATCTACATCAAAAATAGGATAGAAGTATGCTTTTATCAACAAATATTTGCCCTTGCCTTTATTTTTGAATATGATTAAATAGCTGCAGACATTTTGGAGAATAAATGAAAAGCACGATCCTTATTCTGATCTCAGTATTTTTTATCTCTTCGTTATCAAATGCGCAAAGCACATACGAGTTTTTACGGCTTGACCCAAGCGCCAGATCAGGTGCACTTGGAGGAAGTTTTGTAGCCAATAACGATGATGCAGATGTAATTTTTTATACTCCTGCAGGTTTAAGTTTACTTACCGATAACCCTATTTCTTTTTCGTTTGTGAAACATTTAATGGATATAAATCTTGCAAGTCTGTCTTATTCCACAGAGCTGGATGATATTGGCAGATTCGGGGCAGCGGTTAAGTATATCAATTATGGTACATTTACTGAATCGGATGAATTTGGAAACAGGTTCGGTGAGTTCGGAGCAAATGAATTTGCCCTGCTGCTTGGATATTCAAATTCGCTGGATGAAAATTTTTATTACGGTACTAATGCTAAATTTATTTATTCCGGTATTGCGGATAGATCTTCAATCGGACTCGCACTTGATCTCGGGCTTCACTACACAGTACCTGAACAGAACATAAATTTTGGTGTTTCCATTCTCAACCTGGGTTCTCAATTATCAAGTTATTATGATACCAGGGAAGATCTTCCACTGGACATAGTTATAGGCGGAGCTGTAAGATTACAAAATTTACCGGCTCGCATTTCTGTTGATTTTCATAAACTAAATGAAGACCGCGACGATTTTGTTCAAAGGTTCAAAGCTTTTGCAGTTGGTATCGAGTTTACTTTGAGTCCTGCCTTTAAATTAAGATTTGGTTATAACAACGAAAGAAGATCCGAATTAAAGATTGGTACAACTGCCGGCATAGCAGGGTTTAATGCCGGATTGGGTATAAAGATATCCGATTATTTCTTCGATTACGGATATTCCTCACTAGGTTTAATCGGCGGATGGCACAGGGTGAGTGTTTCCACTAACCTGTAAGTTTCCTTTAGTTTAATAATATAAGGTATAAAGAAATACGCATTAGTTATTTTCTTTATACCTTATTTTAATATCGACACGAACCAAATCACTACAATAAAAACTATCATTTCTTAGTTTCTTTTTTCACTTCTATGAACTACATTTCAAAGTAATTATTTTTAACAAAAGGAGAAGACAATGAGCGGCGAAGCGAAACAAAAAACAGTTTCTTTGATCTTTCTCTTAATCTTGTTCTTACTCTGCACAGCAAGCTGCAACACTACCGAACCGCCCACACCACCAAATGAACCATTACCTGAGCTTACACTTGAACTTGAAGACGTAAGCTGCACCGAAGCGTGGATAACCCTTACAACAAACAACCTGCAACTGCCCGCAACACTTAACCTGTTAAAAGACAACACCATAACAAAAACAATAAACCTGCAAACAGCAGATACTTTACTTTACATTGACTCACTCCTGCCAAACCAAACATACCAATATCTAGTATCAAGCATCCAGCATCAAGTAACCAGCAACGAAATTACCGTCACTACGCTTGACACCACCAGCCACAACTTTACCTGGCAGACGTGGACCTTTGGCGAACACGGAAACAGTGTTCTTTTCGATGTTGCGATATTGGGCAACGAGATTTGGGCTGTAGGGGAAATATATATGAAGGACTCACTTGGCAACCCCGATAATAATGCTTACAATGCTATTCATTGGGATGGGAGTGAGTGGGAGTTGAAGAGATTAAATATGTTGAGTAGTTGTAACCCTATAACATATCCTCCATTGAGAGCTATATGGGCTTTTTCTGAAAATAATATTGTTGTAACCAGCGGTGGAAGTATTGGCTGGTTTGATGGAATAACAAATATACCTGATTGTACTATAAGACCATTACTAACAGGGTCGATCAACAAACTCTGGAGCAGTAGCAGTAATGATTTATACGCAGTTGGAAACGCAGGCAACATAGCGCACTGGAATGGCAGTAAGTGGACGAAGATAGAAAGCGGGACGGATGTAGATTTGCTTGATATCTGGGGCAGCCCCGATGGAACTGTTTGGGCTTGCGGATATACGGGCGATTACGCTACTACTGTTCTTCTCCGTTATGATGGAACTATATGGAATAAAGTTTATGAGGGTAATTCAAGTAATCAGAATAATAACGAGTATATAGGACCAACTTCAGGTATTTGGACTAACTCTAAGTTTTTTACTTATGTTGCAAGCTGGGGTAAAATATACAGGCAACCAAATGACAATATTCTTAATATAAAAAGACTCACCCCAAACTTCTCTGATGTTGCATTCGCTATGCGAGGAACAGACCATAATAACATATTTATAGCCGGACAGGATGGGCTTGTCGGTCATTATAATGGTGTTACTTACGCAGAATTTAACGAATTAAAAGAAAATGCAAAAAATTATCTCGGTGTTGCAGTAAAAGATAATATTGCAGTTGCTGTAGGTGTTAAATATGGGGGACTTTCATCTCAGGCTGTAATATCAATAGGAAGGAGGTGATAATAAAGAACTGCTATGCATAAAACAATTCGTTTTATTATTTAACTAATGAAAGGGAATAAAATGAACAGGTTTATTATTTTGATAGTTTTGTTCTGTGCTTCTGCAATTCTATCACAGAATCTTGAAGTAAGATGCGGATCAGATGCCCTTCAAAATGGATTTACAGAAACACTGGATAGACCAACCCTTAGTGGTCCGGAATTAATTATTGAAAGCAATAATTTTGTCGTTCACTACACTACCTCAGGCGATGATGCAACCAATTATGGCTATGCTTATTCAATCAGTACAGCTGCTGAGCATAGCTTAAGCATTATACCTTTTCTCCACTCTGATCTAACCACCCCGCTTAAGTGAATTAATACTCGTTCTGGCAATGGAATGCGAATTACCATAATCCCTCATCTTCAAGACTCTTTCATACATCGCAATAGCGCTTTCTGTCCTTCCCTGCTGTTCTTCTATCATTGCAAGATAAACAAGAGCATTTACCTGGAATCCTGATTCCTGCTTTTTATCAATTTGTTTAGATAACTCAAGACATTTTTCAAACATTGTCTTAGCCGAATCAATTAAGCCGTTATCCCTGGCTTTATAACCGACATAATAAGTCGATTCTCTCATAGATGACGGAAGATTATATCCGGGCAGATTTTTTTCAGCTTTATAAATAACATCTTTAAATAAAGAATCAGCCGTAACCCAGTCACCTTTGCGGACGGCAATTCTTCCGCGCCACCTTTGGAAAACAGGATTATCAGGAAATTCATCCGTAAGCATTCCGGCAAATTCATCGGCAGCAAACATATCCCCTTCATAACGCCAATATAGGGTCATTAAAAAATACTGAGCTTCATACTTTGCATATTTTCCATTAAAAGCAGTATTACGAAGCTGTTCAATTCCTTTCTTTTTGTCACCGGATGGA
>DATHSU010000368.1:0-6319 GCA_035463895.1 Ignavibacteriaceae bacterium
TAATCAGGTTATGAGTAAACCAGCTTTTAGGAAGATCAATGTCCAGATGTTCTTTTAGAATACTGTTCCAATCAACAGCTTCAACATTTAATTTTGTTTTTGTATCTCTGATATGTTCAGCTAGTTTTTGAATGTTTGAAAAATTGAGCAGTTCGGTTTCCTGAAGCGTAATTCCAAATGTAGATTCCAGGTATACGATAAGATTAACTTTATCGAGTGAATCCAATCCAAGATCAATTTCCAGATGATCTGCTGGATGAACTGTTACATCTTTATTTGATTGAATGAATTCCTTAATAAGCTGATATTCTTTGAAATCCGGTTCTGCAACACTTTTCTTTTTTTCACTAAAATGACTTTCAAGTTCAGGCAAAAGGAATCTTTTCAGCTTGCTGAGTCTTGTTCTTGGCAGAGGTTCTTTAATCAAAGAAAACTTCATAACCTTTTTATAAGGAGTAACTGACTGATTATACTTATCAATCACATTCCACGTGAGATACTCTTCTATATTTTCAATTTCATTCTGCTTTGCTTTTTGATATTCCGGATAAATTACTGCGTGAAGCATATCATTCTTTTCGAACACACCAACTTCATTTATCAGATCGCTCAATGAAGCAAGTTTAATTTCAACCTCCTCAGGATTGATATTCTTTCCGTTTGAAAGAATAATAATTTCTTTCCTTCTTCCGGTTATAAATATTCTATTTTTCTCATCCAGATAGCCGAGGTCGCCTGTATGAAGCCAGCCATCTTTGATTATTGCCGCAGTTTCTTCGGGCCGATTGTAGTAGCCTTTCATTACATTTCTTCCGCGATTAACAATTTCGCCGTCAATAACTTTTACCTCATTTGTTTTGAGAGGTCTTCCTGCAGAACCGGGATAAACCTCATCAGGTCGGGTAAAAGTAATCATCGGTGCTGTTTCAGTCATTCCGAAACCTTCAAGGATTATGAAACCTAAAGTTGTATAGTCCTTACATACTTCAGGATCCAATGCAGCGCCGCCCGAAACAAGATATTTTATATTTCCGCCAAACCGATCGTGAACTTTTTTGAAGATTTTCCGGGAGAATGAAAGAGAGTTTTTCTTTTGTGCAACCTTAAATAAAAGTTTTGCAACAGCACTTTTATCAATCTTATCTCTTATTCCTTTACGGATAAGATTGTATAAACGGGGCACACCAATTATTATGCTTATTTTATGTTTTTGCAGAGTAGCTATTAAATCTTCCGATGACATTGACGGCGAAAACACGCCTGTAGCACCAACTGATAAGGTTATTACAACTGTTCCGGCTAAAGGGAAAATATGATGAAGAGGTAAAAGAATTAAAACTTTATCTTCAGGTTTATAAATCTCAACATCCAGACTTACCGCTTCAATATTAACAAGGAGGTTATCGAAAGATAGCATCACGCCTTTTGGTGAACCAGTGGTCCCGGATGTATAAATAATAACGGCTGTGTCATTCAAATCCCGCTCAGGAAAAGAAAAATCTTCATTTGCTTCTGGAGTCTTAATTTCATCAACATTTATTAAAAATGGTTCATAGCTGATTTTACTTACAACCTTTTGAATGTTGTCCTTGGTTGTATCAGAATAAAAAACATATTCGGGTTTGCAGTCGTTAAGTATGAAAGCAACATCCTCAACCGATGACATATAATCAATCGGGACAATGCAGGCATTCTTTTTCCAGCCTGCATAAAATGCATAAATCCATTCAGGTCTGTTTTCAGAAAGGATGGCAACTTTGGAAAAATCATTCAACGCAAGCAGTAATGAATATGAACTTATGTTTTTAAGAACTTCGTTATAAGAAATATTTTCATCTTTCCAGATAAGTGCGGTTTTTTCGGATGGTTTTATGAACAAGATAGCATCTCCTTAAATCAATGGTTTTTGTTTAGAAAATTATTGAAATATTTGATTAAAACCTTCATAACTGAAACTTCTATTTCGTAATTTTAGATAAAATGAATTAACCGTTGTTTGACATAAAATAAATTTAATGATGAGGATAATATGAGCAGTTCAGAAAAACCTGAAATTGGTTCAATTACGTGGTGTGATCTGACAGTTCCGAATGCAGAAGCAGTTACAGATTTTTATTCAAAAGTTGTAGGCTGGAAACCTGAAGCAGTATCAATGGGTGAATATAATGACTTCAGTATGAAAGCTCCGGATAGTGATAAAGTTGCAGCAGGAGTATGTCATGCTCGTGGAGTTAATGCACAGCTTCCTCCCCAATGGCTGATATATATAACTGTTAATGATGTCGAAAAAAGTGCAACTGTTTGTAATGAATCCGGCGGGAAGATTGTTGTACCGGTTAAGAAGATAGGCGGCTACGGAACTTATTGTGTAATAAAAGATCCGGCTGGTGCCGTTTGCGCATTATTCCAACCGGAGTAATGATTTAAATCACCATTCATCAGTTAAGTAAAAGAGTAGAACATTCGTTCTATGTTCAACTCGTTTTATCTCCTTTAGTTTTGGATTGTAAAAAATGAACAACTATCAACTAATTAAAGGAACATAAAATGAAAGTAACTAACAAATTCATAATAGCATTATTTATTCTAATTTTTAACGGTATAGGAATTTCACAGATAGTTAAACCTATGGTGAAAGTTCAATATCCTTCAATTGAATTAACAAGTAAACTCAAAACACCACTGAGTACAGGACTTGAGATGCTTTCAGTTAATCAGAATAATATAAAATCAAACACCACTTACAAGACTCTTGAAAATGGTTATTTGCTTGAATCTATTGAAGCTCAGCTATGGACACCAAATGGCTGGCTGGATTATCAATCAGAGCAAAATACATATGATCTGAATAATAACCTGATACAAACCGTTACACAAATATTTGATGGTCTGGGTTTAGTAAATTATGAAAGAATCTCTCAAACTTATAATCAGAATGGTAACTTAAAATCCAGAACCGAACAATTATGGAATGGCAGCGATTGGGAAAATAATTCCAGAAGTGAATACGAGTATAATGAAGCTGGAAGAATATCAATAGTAAAACATTTAGTTCCTGATGGTACAAGTGGTTTTTCAGATTATGCAAGAGAATTATATAGCTATGAAGGTAATCCAAATAAAGAAAAAATTGAATACCAATTAATTCAGAATGGTACCTGGGAGAAAGCGAGTCTTACTGAAGCCACATATATTGATGAAGAAAGAGTGATTGAAATAGTAGAGTTTGGTTGGGATGGTGAAAATTTTCAGCCAATAGAGAAACAAACATATACTTATACCAATCTGTTACTTAGTAAACTAATGAATTCCTTATGGGATGGGTCAAACTGGATCGATGTTGCCCAGCAAGTATATTTATATGATGCACAATCAAGATTAGTAGAATCTTTTTCGATGAGCTTTAATGAAAATACTCAGAGCTGGGAAAATGTTTATAGAATGGTGAATACATATTATGGAACGGATTCTCTTATGACAATAGCTCAAACTGGTAATATTACAACATGGGAAAATTTATTTAAGGTTTTAACAACTTTTACAATAGATGGTCAGGAAGAGTCTGTGGTATCCCATGAATGGAATTCAACAGACTGGCAGCCTCTGGCAAAGGGTGAATATAACTATGATCTTAACGGAAACCTCAAATTATATCTCGAATATATTTTTGAGGATAACGACTGGTCAATTTATGGAAGAGCAATCTTTACTTGTATTCCAGCTAATCCAACCAGTGTTGATGATGATCCACTTTTAGTTGAAGAGTTTAAACTTTTTGATAACTATCCTAATCCGTTCAACCCATCAACAGTTATAAGCTGGCTGTCTTCTGTCGATAGCCGTCAAACTCTTAAGGTATTTGATATACTAGGAAATGAAGTGGCTACACTTGTTGATGAATTCAGGCCGGCTGGAAAGCATTCTGTTGAGTTTAATGCTTCGGGATTGGCAAGTGGTGTGTATCTATACAAGATCACATCACAAACCATAGAAGGTTCACAAAATTTCAGTGCAGTAAAGAAGATGATGCTAATTAAATAATATTATCTTACCGAAAGAACCGGGGGTTATTGCATGGAAGCTCAGGACCAAAGGAGGCAGAGTCCTGAGCTTTTATTTTTATTCTTTAATTAATCCTGCACCTAAAAGACATTTTTTAATTCGGAAATATGTTTTTTCTATATTGTTATCCAGTCCGATTGAAATTCTGACCAGTCCTTCACTCAAGCCCATTTGTTTTCTTTCTTCTTCAGGAATTTCTGATGAAGTACTGTGACCGGGCGAGGAAAACAAGGTCTTGAAGTAACCCAGACTTACTGCAAGATACCCGACTTTAGCAAGCTGCATTTCAGCCATTAATTTATCTGCGGTTTCAGCATCACCTGCATCAATAGCAAGCATACCACCGTAACCAAATCCATCGTTCATTAATTCTGTTACTAAAGTATGACCTTTATGGGATTTTAATCCGGGATAAAAAACCCTTAGTCCAAGCTTTTCCAGATTCTCGGCAAGGTATTGTGCGTTCTTACTATGCTTTTCAACTCTTATATGGAGTGAGTGAAGGTTTTTTAGAATACTTGCTGCACGATGGCTGTCTAATACGGGACCAAGCAGCATTGCCGCACCGGAATTAATATCCATCAGCTGACAGATAAATTCTTTTGTGCTGCATACACATCCGGCTACACAATCGCTTGTACCATTAATAAACTTTGTTAAACTGTGAATAACAATATGAGCGCCGAGATGCAGAGGTGAAATAAAAATCGGACTGAAAGTATTATCAACCATAAGTTTGATATTATTCTGGTCAGCAAGTTTACCAAGTTCGGGCAGGTTAGCTATTTCCAGCAGCGGATTGCTAACAGCTTCAGTATAAATTATCTTTGTTTTATCAGTAATAGCTGACTTAACTGCATCAAGGTCATTCATATTTATAAACTTTACATTTATACCGTGCCTCGGAAGAAAATTTTTAAAGAACGCATAAGTACCACCGTAGATTGTTCGGCTGGAAATAATTTCATCACCGCATCCGCATAACTGCAAAACGGAACAAGCTATAGCTGACATTCCTGAACCTGTTACTATTGCAGCTTCTGCATCTTCAAGCTTTGCAAGAGCTTCAGCAAGATATTTATTGGTTGGATTCCAGTGTCGGGAATAAAGGAAACATCCTTCTACTTCCTGTTCAAAAAGTTCTTTCATTGTGTTAGGATTCAGAAAAGTATATGTTGAAGAATCCGTTATAGAAGGATTCACATCCCCGTATTCACCAAAAACCAGGTAGTCCTGAATTTCAATACTCGGATCGAAGTGATGCATATTTATTCTCCCTTGATTTAATCGATATGAATTTTTGTATTAAACTTCACCGTAGATAAAATGAACATAGTATTTACACGATTAACGCCTTTAATCTTAGCCAGCTTTTCGAGAAGAAACTTTTCATAAATCTGAATATTTTCAACAGCCACTTTAAGAATAAAATCATCCTCGCCGGCTACATGATAACACTCAAGCACCTCATCAAGCTTCTTAATGCTCTTTGTAAAACCGTCTATCGAGTTAAGCTGATGTGCAGCAAGAGAAACTGAAACAAATGCAAATGTACCCCGACCGATCTTTTCAGCATCCACCAGTGCAACATACTTTCGGATAACGCCATTGCTCTCAAGCCGTTTAACTCTTTCAAGCATTGCAGGAGGGGAAATTCCAACATTATTGGACAGCTGCACGTTTGTTATCCGGGAATCATCCTGAAGTATGTCCAGAATTTTTTTATCTATTTCATCCAGTTTCATTCTAATACTAAAATTAATTATTAAAGATTTATACCTAATAAAATACGGTATAATTTATTTTTTATCAAATTATATTTTGTAATACATTTATTTACCTAATATCAACAAACTATTTGCAAAAATGCTCCTGGTATGCGAGTTTTAAAAGTATTTTTTCAGAAAAAATTACAGGAAAAGAATAATGAACGAAAAACAGTTAGCAGCTGAAAGATCAGTTAATTTTATTGAAGACGGAATGATTGTGGGACTTGGAACAGGTTCAACAGTTAATTTTATGATTGATGCTTTAGCACAAAAAGTGAAAAAGGGATTAAAGATAAAAACGGTGGCAACATCAAAATTAACATTTCAGCTTGCCGCTTCATCAGGTATTGATGTAGTTGATCTTGAACTGGTTGATAAGATAGACCTGACTATTGATGGTGCAGATGAAGTTGATCCCCAATTAAATGGTATAAAAGGCGGCGGTGCTGCCTTGCTATATGAAAAAATAGTTGCAAGCAATTCAGCAA
>DATHSU010000369.1:0-5462 GCA_035463895.1 Ignavibacteriaceae bacterium
AATATTTTTATTGCCGCTGATATAATCACCAGTATAATAGGAGATTGAACCACTGTATTTATTTCCGCCCTCTTTAGTGACCGTATTAACGATACCGCTAAGTGCGTTACCATATTCAGCATTAAAAGTACCGCTGACTACTGATAATTCTTTTATTGCCTGCGGTGATATTTGTACAGTTCTGCCGAAATCAAAAGGGTTAACTGCTGAAACACCATTAACATTGTATGCAATTTCTGTAGTTCTTCCGCCGCGTATATGCAGTTCACCTCCGGCACCTTTTGTAATACCGGCCTGCAATGACAGAAGCTGATCGATGCTCTCAACCGGCAGTGCGGCAATTTGAGTATTATCTATTACCGTGTGTGATGATGTAAGGTCTTTCCTTACTAAAGGTTTAATAGCTTCTACAACAATTGTTTCAAGGCCTATTGCTTCAACGGGCAAGTCCGCATCAATTTGTGTAGTAAAACCGGTATTAACACGAACGTTTGTTATTAGTTTTCTCTGGTATCCAACACCGGAAAATATCAGTGTATAAACACCCGGATCAACATTATTGATAACATATTTACCATCTATATCGGTTGCAGCCCCAATCGCTGTTCCTTCAATAAGAATATTAATTCCAATTAAGGATTCACGTGTATCAGAGTCTGTAACTTGTCCGGCTATTTTACCGGTTTGAGCAAGGATAAAACTTGTTGTAAGAATAGAAAATAGAAATGAATAGAGAACTAAAAATAGTAGATTTTTTTTCATTGCGACCTCAAATGGCAATTTGTTTTACATATAGCATATCTTCTTATGCCTTAACAGGTCAAAAGATTTTTGAAATTAAAAAAGAAAAGGGCTGCCCGGATATTATAAATATCATTGGATTATTAAAATCCGTTCATTTTCCGAACAACCCTTAAGAAATGCATACTAAATAGTTTATTTAAGTAATTGCATTTTCATTGACGTGGAATTATTTCCTGCTGTTAGTCTGTAAACATAGATTCCGCTTGCTAAACCTTCAGCATTGAATGTAGCTGTGTAAGATCCGGCATCCAGATTTTGATTATTAACTAATACAGAAACTTCACGGCCAAGAACATCATAAACTCTCAAATCAACAGCTGAAGCTTCGGTTATACCGAATCTAATCATTGTTGAAGGATTGAAAGGATTAGGATAGTTCTGTTCAACATAGAAATTTGCAGGGATAACAGAATTATCTTTTTCTACACTTGTCGGAGGAGTCCAGTTCAAATCCAATATAACAAGGTTTGCAACAGTATCGGTTGGATTACCTCTTGAATAACCTTGAGTGTAGAGAACTTCATCTTCAGGATCACCGTCAACGTTTGCAACAACAATAACATCCATATCACCACCAAGAGTCAATAAGAGTGAATCAATCATTGAAGAAACATAATTTGCAGGATTAGTTATATCGCCACCCTGATAAGCTACTCTGAAAATTGGATTGTTAACAGGATTCAAAGCATCGTGACGTGATCCGAAAACAAAGTCTACATTTCCACTACCGTCCAGATCACCAAAACCAGCACCATTTAATCTAACTCCGCCAATAGCTGAAAGGTCTGCTATTTCATATGAAACAAGCGTATCGGCTACCTGCTGTAGCATAAACACCTTACCGCCGGCAAACCATCCGCCAACTACTATTTCATCTGTTCCATCGCCATCGATATCAACAACAACAGAACCTTTAAATGAAGATAATTCACCACCTAAACCACTTTGTGGTTCTAAAATCTCCCAGGCATTATTTTGATAGCGAGCACCAAATATTTTGCCTGTGCCGTCCCATAAATAGATATAATTATTAAGAACAGCTAAATCCCATTTGTTGCCGGTACCGGCAAGAATGAAATCGCCAAGACCATTAGCTTCTACAGTCCATGTTTCTAATCCGCTGCCGTCATCCGGAATATCATCTACAGAAACTACACCGAAATGCCAGTCTCCTGAAGCTGCTGCTCTGTCGACAAAAATTATTTCATCATCTCCATCGCCGTCTACATCATCTATAATGAATCTGAGTGGTCTTAAATTGAACATATCCTGATTAACAAGAGTAAAAGAGGCATTAGGTAAAAATCCACCAAATCCATCATCAACTCCCATATTATCACTACCATCACCCGGATATTCATAAACTAATATTCTTGCCGGGTTAGGATTGATGGAGGCATCCGTATAGTTAACTGGTCCCCAATAAATTTCTGGTTTACCATCATCATCAAGATCACCCCAGGCTAAAGCAGGCCAAGTATTCTGAAGTGGAATATCACTTTCAGTCATCCAGACCATTTCCCAATCGGTTCCATTCCATTCAAACTTATAGAGTCTTGGAATCAGTTCTTCGGGTCTGTCTATAAAATTTGTATTACAAGCATAAATTTCAGGCCAGCCATCACCATCAAAGTCTACGCCGGCAATTATGCCTCCCCATCCACCTACTTCAAAATTCAGTGTTGGAATTTCGAATGCTCTTTGGAATGCTTGCTGTGAAAAAATCTGCACGGTTAGAAAAAGAGAAAGAGTTGCAACGAGAGTAATAAGTCGATTCATACGACCTCCTTCGATATTATTGTGAGTGATTTAATTAGATTACTAAATAGTAATTAACTTAGTGTTTAATTTACACTATAAAGAATATTTTTTCAAATATTTTCTACGATTTTTTACGATTTTCTGTTTGTCAATGGTAATCAATTAATATTTGTTAATGAAACAAATTCGAATAATTTAATAGCCCAATATTTATATGCATCATTATTCAAATGTAAACCGTCATCAGAAAATTCATTGATTAACAGGCCTTCAATATCAGCAAAATGCTCATTTAGATTAAAAAACAATATGTTTTTTGAGATGGTTAAGTTCTTTAGCTTATAATTAAAATTTACTATTCTTTTATTTGGTCTTTCCGGATTGTTGCGCGTCGGGAAAATTGAAGTTATTACAATTTTACTTTCCCTGATATGAGTTCTGACCTTATCGATAATAGATTTTATTCCCTCCAGTATAAAATCATCATCCCTGCCTCTGGCAAAATCATTTGTGCCGATACAAATAAAAATGAAATGAGGTTCGGGTATAAACCAATCTGAAGAAATCCTTTTTGATGTTTCCTGAGTGCTATCGCCTGAGACACCCTTATTTGTTATGTTTAATTCAGGTAGAAAAATATCTGTATTAAAGCCCTCTGTTATAGAATCTCCAATCAGCAGAATTTTAAGATCGCTAAAATTCATTAAAGTTCAATAGCTTTGCGGACAAATCCATCTGCTTGTTCCAACCTACGCTGTGCTTCATCATAATCAACATTTGCTTTTATCATAACCAGAGCAGTTTTTACGTGACCCTTCGCTTTTTCAAGATACGTAGTAGCATCCTCATAAGATAAACCGGTAATTGTCATAACAATTTTCTTTGATCGTTCTACTAGTTTTTTATTTGTCATCTGAAGATCAATCATCATATTTTCATAAACTTTACCCATTCTTATCATGGATGCAGTTGTAAGCATATTAAGCACAAGCTTTTGAGCAGTGCCGCTTTTCATTCTTGTTGAGCCCATTACTACTTCAGGACCAATATAGGGACAAATAGCAATGTCAACTTCCTTTATATCAAAATCTTTTCTTGGGTTGGTTGTTATATATAAAGTTTTTGCTCCAAGTTCTTTAGCCTTTTTGACAGCACCAACAACATAGGGAGTTCTTCTGCTGGCTGCAATTCCGCAAACCACATCTATGCTGGAAACATTTGCCTTCATCACATCTTTGGCACCATTTTCTTCATAATCTTCCGCACCTTCCTGAGCGCGGAACATTGCCTCCTTGCCTCCAGCAATAAATCCTTCAATTAAACCAAATGGTGTTCCGAAAGTAGGAGGGCATTCAGAAGCATCAACTACACCAAGTCTGCCGCTAGTTCCGGCACCAAAGTATAAAAGTCTTCCTCCATTTTTTAATGCGTGAACTATTGTATCAACAGCTTTTTCGATGTATGGTAATTCTTTTTCAACAGCAAAGGGAACGATTTTATCCTCTTCATTTATTATCTGAAGAATTTCCATTGTTGATTTTGCGTCAATTTCCATCGACCTTGGATTTCTCTGTTCAGTTGTAAGCTTACTTATTTCTTCAAAGATTTTGCGGGGGTTATCAACGAATTTCATATTTATGGGAAAAATTTGTGATGTAAATAACTTTTAAAATTTATTTTATCAAATATAACAGTAATTGACTAAACTTGCGTTTGAGTTTCTTTAATTACACTCAGACACTTCTTATATTTGATAATAAGAATAAAATTTTTAGACCATATTAATTTAATTTATCGGACCAGCCATGTTATCAAAAGTTGAACAGTATTACCTCGAGCAATCAGGCCACAAATTAATTTATGAACCAACCGAAAAAATTCCAGTAATACAGGTTACTAACTTTCCGGAATTAGGCAAATTAACAGCTTTAAGATTTATAGAGTGGGTACAAGCTAATCCGGGCGGAGTAGTTTCACTTCCGACAGGAAAAACGCCTGAGCATTTTATTAAATGGGTTGCTCATATTTTAAAGAACTGGGGTAAAGAAAACGTTGTAAATGAATTAAAGAAAGTTGATGTTGACCCAGGTAACAAGCCGGATATAAGTAATCTTCATTTTGTACAAATAGACGAATTTTATCCGATCGATTCAAGCCAGCATAACAGTTTCTATTATTACATACAAAAATATTACTTCAGCAATTGGGGACTCGATCGAGACAAAGCTTTGTTTATGAATATAAATGAGCTGGGAACTGCTAATAACCTTCCTCTAAGCGAAATTTTTCCTGACCAGGTTGTCGATCTTTCTTTAAGAACACGGTACGCAAGTACTACTTTAGAACGACTTCAGAAACGAACTATTGAGATAGTTGATCAGTTCTGTACAGATTATGAAAAGAAAATAAGAGACCTAGGGGGAATTGGATTCTTTCTTGGTGGAATTGGACCCGATGGGCATATAGGTTTTAACGTTATGGGAAGCGATCACTACTCTTCAACAAGATTGATACAAACAAATTATGAAACACAAGCTGCTGCTGCAGGAGATCTCGGCGGGATTGAGGTCGCTAAGAAAAGATTAGTTATTACGATCGGACTTGATACTATTACCTATAACCCCGAAGCAACTACAATAATTATTGCAGCCGGCGAGGCAAAAGCAAATATTGTGCGTGACTCTATTCAATCTGAACAATCAAACCGACATCCAGCCAGTGTGCTTCAGAGATTAAAAAACGCAAGGTTTTATCTTACTAACGGGGCAGCTTTCAGATTGGTTGAAAGACGCTTCCACGACGTTCAAAGAGAAGAAAATATCTCACAGTCATCTGTCGAAAGAGCAGTAATAAATTTATGTTTGGAAATGAATAAAAGCTTAGATGAATTAAACAAA